>NZ_JCBAJP010000005.1:0-259943 GCF_059772285.1 Rubrobacter sp. M3-4 | reverse complement strand
CCGCAGTACAACTTCGTGTTCGTCAACCACGTGACCACCAACCCGTTCTTCACCGCCACCCAGTACGGCATCCAGGACGCCTGCGCGATCCTGAACTGCAAGTACCAGTGGACCGGCTCGGAGAACTCGATCGTCTCCGAGATGGTCAACGCGATGAACACCGCCATAGACGGCAACGCCGACGGGATCGCCGTCTCGATCGTCGACCCCAAGGCGTTCAACGAGCCCATCCTCAAGGCTTACCAGAAAGGCATACCCGTCGTCGCCTACAACGCCAACGGCGCTCCCGGCAAGCCCAACCCGGCGCTCGCGTACATCGGGCAGGACCTCTACCAGTCCGGGGTCGAGATGGGCAAGCGGATCGCCAAGCTCGTCAAGAAGGGCAAGGTCGCGCTCTTCATCGCCACGCCGGGGCAGCTCAACATCCAGCCGAGGATAGACGGGGCGAAGGCCGGGATCAAGCAGTCCGGTGCCCCGATCCAGGTCTCGGAGGTCGCCACCGGCGCGCAGGTCAACGACGAGCTCAACAGGATCGACGCCTACTACCAGGGGCACAAGGACGTAAACGGCATGTTCGCCGTCGACGCCGGCTCGACCCAGAGCGTCGGGCAGGTCATGAAGAAGTACGGGCTGCACAAGAAGGGGGTGAAGGGTGGGGGGTACGACCTCCTGCCCAAGACGCTGCAGTACATCGACGAGGGCATCCTCGACTTCACCATAGACCAGCAGCCCTACGAGCAGGGTTACTGGCCGGTGATGCAGCTCTACCTGTGGCGGATCTCGGGCGGGCTGATGAGCCCCTCGACGACCAACACGGGGCTGAAGTTCGTCACCAAGGAGAACGTCAAGCCCTACCTGTCGACCAAGTCCCGCTACGAGGGCAGTTCCAAGCAGGAGAAGCTCATCAAGCCGCCCTCGAAGATAACCCCGCCCACCACCTGAGGGCGAGGAATCGAGGTGAGAGACCATGACGGATAACGCGGTCAGCAGAGAGGAGGCAGAAGGCGGCCTGATGCACGGTGTCCGCAGGCTGCTCATGCAGCGCGAGCTGGGCATCTTCGTCATCGCGCTCGTCTTGTTCTTCTACTTCCAGTTCGCCAACTCGGGCTTCTGGACCCGGAGCAACCTGACCACCCTCTCGCAGACGGTCGCGCCGTACGTGATCATGGCCACCGGGCTCGTGATGGTCATGATCCTGGGTGAGATAGACCTCTCGGTCGGCTCCACGTTCGGGTTCGCCCCGATAATAATGTGGCTCGCCTACGCGGATCTGCGCCTGATCCTCCCGATAGCCGTCGCACTCGGGCTTCTGGCGTGCGCGGCGGTCGGGCTCATCAACGGGGTGGTGCACGTCTACTTCAGGGTGCCCTCGTTCGTGGTGACGCTGGGCACCTTCTTCCTGCTCGGCGGGCTCAACGTGATCCTCCTCAACGGCTTCCCGAAGAACGCGCCGGGCGGGACGGTGCGGCAGTGGCTCGGCAACTATCCCTACTCGGAGATAGTCTGGGCCTTCATCATCCTCGTCATGATGCACCTTTTGCTCAAGAACACCCGCTGGGGGATGCACACCTTCGCCACCGGCGGCAACCTCATCGGGGCGCGGGAGGCCGGGATCAGGGTCAACAGGATACGGGTCGTCAACTTCATGATCGCCGCCACGCTCGCCGGGTTCGCCGGTATCCTCGAGGCGATGCGCGTCGGCTCCGTGGACCCGCTCGCCGGCGGGGCGAACATCATGTTCCTCGCGATCTCGGCCGGGGTCATCGGGGGGACGGCGCTCACCGGCGGGGTCGGGACGATGATCGGGGCTTTCCTGGGCTCCGTGGTCCTGGCCGAGCTCCGGCAGGGGTTCACCCTCCTCGGGGTGAGCGCCAACACCTTCGACGTGATCCTGGGCGTGGCGATCCTGATCCTGATGATCTTCAACATCTACCTCGGAACCGTGCGTGAGCGCGGCGGCTTCCGTTGGTTCAGCCGGCCCGAGAAGAAAGGATCGACATGAGCGAGAACGGTGCAACGAGCGAAGACATCCTGAGGGCCGAGGGCATCGTCAAGCGGTTCGGCTCGGTGGTCGCGCTGCGCGGGATCACGATGCACCTCAAGAAGGGTGAGGTGCTCGGCATCGTCGGGGACAACGGGGCGGGCAAGTCCACCCTGATGAAGATCCTCACCGGCTTCCACAAACCGGATGAGGGGAAGATCTTCCTCGAGGGCCAGGAGATCGAGCTCAAAAGCGTCTCTCACGCCCAGTCGCTCGGCATCCAGGTGGTCTACCAGGATCTCGCGCTCGCCAACGACATGACCGTCTACGAGAACATGTTCCTGAACCGCGAGATCACCCACCGGCCCTTCCGCTTCTTGAACAAGCGGGAGATGAAGCGGAAGACCCGCCAGTACCTGGACGACATCGGGGTGAACATCCCCTCGATAGACGAGCCGGTCGCCCGCCTCTCGGGCGGCCAGCGCCAGGCGATCGCCGTCGCCCGGGCCGTCTACTCGGCGAACCCGAAGATCCTGCTTTTGGACGAGCCGCTGGCCGCGATGGGCGCGAAGGAGGCGACGATGATCATGGACCTCATCCAGCGCCTCCGGCGCGACGGGGAGGTCTCGATCATCATGATCGACCACAACTACGCGCACATCTTCGGGATCTGCGACCGGGTCAACCTGATCCAGCACGGCGAGATCACCTACGACAAGCCCACCGCCGAGACCTCGATGGAGGAGCTGACCGAGCTGGTGGTGGAGGAGTACCGCAGGGCGCGCGCCTCCTAGGGGGAGGCGCGCCCCGTTCCTTCCCGGGCGAACCTCTCGAGCCGGAAGAGGCTTATGTCGTGGCGGGTCGTGCCGCTCTCGGCGAGGTCCGCCAGGATCTCACCCACCACGCTCGCAAACTTGAAGCCGTGCCCCGAGCATGGCGAGGCCACGACAACCTGAGGGTACTCAGGATGCAGGTCGATGATGAAGTGGTTGTCCGGCGTGTTGGTGAACATGCAGGTCGCAAGGCTCATCGTCGGCCCGCACCCCTCCGGGAAGTACCTCTCCGCAAAGCTCCTCAGGAGCTCCTCGTCTTCGCGGCGCGCCTCGCGGTCCAGGGTGTCGGGGTCGACCGTCTCCTGCAGGTGGTGGTACTTCCCGAACTTGAAGCCCGGCACCCCGAAGACCGGAAAGCCGTAGAAGCGCCCCTCTTCCACCAGCACGTTGAACACCGGAAAGTTCTGCGGGCGGAAGTACTCGGGGCGGGTGGGCTGCAGCCAGGCCAGAACCTGCCGCTCGGGGACGGCGAGCCCGTCGAGTACATCCAGTAGCTCTGCATCCCACGCCCCGGCGGTGATGACGAGCTTCTCCGCCTCGTAGCTGCCGCGCTCGGTGCGCACCCTGACGCCGTCCTGCAGCGGCTGCCACTCCAGAACCTTCTCGTGGGCGTGCACCTCGGCTCCATGGGCCTGGGCGGCCATCACGTGCGAGACGATGCACCGCTCGGGGGCCAGAAATCCCCCCTCGGGCTGCAAGAGGGCCAGATGGTCCCTGGGCAGGCGGTAGCCGGGGTAGCGCCTGTTGAGCTCTGCGCCGGTGAGCACCTCGTGCGGCAGATCGTGCAGCCGGCACGACTCCCACGAACCCCGGAACACCCACGAGTCCTCCGGCCCCGCGTCCACGGAGCCGGTGATGTACAGGAGCTGCTCGCCGAGCACGTCCTGTATCTCGCGCCAGAGCTCGTAGGCGCGCCTGAGGAGCACCACGTAGGATGGGTCCTCGTAGTAGGCGAGGCGGATGATGCGGGTGTGCCCGTGGTAGGAGCCCATCGCATGCGGGATGCCGAATCGCTCCAGGGCGAGGACTTTTCTGCCCCTCCTGGCCAGGTGGTAGGAGGTGGCGCTGCCCATGGTCCCCACCCCGGCGACGATCACGTCGTAGCTGCCGGTGTAGGAGAAACCGCTCGTCATCCGGGCCCGAACCTCTACGACGCCGTGAGATCCTGCTTCGGGATCTCCTTCTGCGGGTCTATGAACGGCCGCCGGACCACCGTGGCCCGCTCCCGGCCGCGCGGGGTCTCGACGGTGAGGACGGTGCCCAGCCCGGCGTACTCTATCGGGACCATCGCGTAGCCTATGTTCTTCTGCAGGCGCGGGGAATGGCAGGCCGAGGTGACCTCGCCGATGCGCCTCTCGCCGTCGTAGACGGGGAAGAAGTCTATCATCGAGCCGTCGTTGTAGGAGCCGAGCGGCTCTCCTGCGATCTCGACCCCGACCAGCTTGCGCCGCACGCCCTCCTCCCTGATCCTCTTCAGGGCCTCCTTGCCGATGAAGTCGGCCTCCTGCTCGAGGTCGACCATCCACTCGTAGCCGTAGTCCACCTCGTAGGGGTTGGTCGAGAGGTCCATGTCACAGCCGTAGGCGAGGATGCCGCCTTCGATGCGGCGGATGTGGCAGGGCCCGGTGACCTTCAGGCCGTGCGGCTCGCCTGCCTCCAGGATCGCGTCCCACAGCTTCTCGCCGTCGCGGCTGGCGTTCTTCAGGTAGATCTCGAACCCGAGCTCCGAGGTGTAGCCGGTGCGCGAGACGACGACCTCCATCCCGTCGAGCTCCTCGTGCGAGAGGTGGTAGTAGGGGATCTCGAGGATCTTCTCCCCGAAGAGCTCGACCATCACCTCGCGGGACTTCGGCCCCTGCACCTGCACCGGACCCACGTCCGGCTCCTTTATCTTTACGTCGAAGCGGGAGTTGTAGGCGAGCGCCCGGCACCACAGCAGGACGTCGCTGTCGGCCAGGGAGAGCCAGAAGTGGTTCTCCCCGAGCCGCAGCAGCACCGGGTCGTTGACGATGCCCCCGTCCTCGGCGGTGAGGAAGACGTACTTGCACTGCCCGACGGTGCACTTGCCCAGATCTCGCGGGACGAGCATGTTGGTGAACTCGAAGGCGTCGGGGCCGGTGATCTCGACCTGCCGCTCGGCCCCGCCGACGTCCCACAGCGTCACCCCGTTCAGAAGCTCCCAGTACTCCTGCACCGGATCTCCGTAGTGGCGGGGGTGGTAGTGGTGGTTGTAGGTGCTGTACATCACGGGCCCATGCCGGCGTGAAGCATAGAAGTAGGGGCTCTTCTTTATCCTGGTGTACAGCAGTATCTGCGGGGCCTGTGCTGTACGGCTCTCCTGAGGCGTATGCACCCGGGTCATCTTCTCCTCCGAAAGGTCCTCTCTTACGAACGCTCTTCGATGCGGCGCTCTTTTTTCTGTGGCCTCACCCCCTCCCCGAGAAGTGCTCGCTCAGATACTTCTCCCCCTCGTCGCAGAAGAGGGTGACGATGGTCTTGAGTTCGGGGCGCTCCTCCTTCAGCCTGCGCGCGACCGCGAGGTGCGCGCCGCTCGAGGGCCCGACGAACATCCCCCACCGGCGGGCGATCTCACGCATCGCCGAGACGGCCTCCTCGCTGCCGACCGGCCGGACTTCGTCCACCATCCCGCCGTGGCGCTGGTAGATGCCGGGGATGAACCCGTCGGAGATGCCCTCGATGAGGTGCCGCCCGGTCTCGCCGCAGAGGATCGTGCACGACTCGTCGGGCTCCACGGCCACGAGCAGCGCCTTCGGGTTGACCTCCCGGAAGGCCTGCCCCACCCCGATGAGCGTGCCCCCGGTCCCGACGCCCATGACCAGGGCATCGGGGACGACCCCGTCCGGCAGCTGTTCGAGGATCTCACGCCCGAGCCACTCGCGGTTCTCCTCGACGTTGTACTCGTTGTCGAACTGCGAGGGACAGTAGTAGCCCTCCTTCTGCCCGAGCTCCTTCGCTTTTGCGAGCGCCTCGTTGACGTGGAAGTGCCCCACCTCCATCACCTCGGCGCCGAAGGCCCGGCTGATCGCGACCCTCTCTTTGCTCATCCCTTCGGGCATGACGACGACCATCCGGTACCCCTTGGCCGCGGCGACCATCGAGAGGGCGTTGCCGGTGTTGCCGCTCGAGGCCTCGACGATGGTGTCCCCCGGCTTCAGCAACCCCTCCTGCTCCGCCTTCTCGACCATGTACTTGGCGATGCGCGCCTTGATGGAGCCTGAGGGGTTGAGGTACTCCAGCTTGGCCCAGATGCCCTCCTCCACCGGCACGAGCGGGGTGTCGCCGATCGCGTCGAGTACGGTGGGTGTTTTGCTCTGTGCCGGGCTCTGCTCCTGCCTCATCTTCTCCTCCTCGCCGCTAGCTCCGTATCCGCTTCATCGCGGGGTCGAAGAGCGGTTCTTCGGCGACCTCAGCCCCGAGCCGCTCCCCGAAGTACTCTATCTGTACCCGGGTTGCGGGCCGGGCGAGCTCCGGTGGGAGCCAGGCGTAGGCTATCCCGCGCCCGATCGAGTAACCGTAGGCGGCGCTGGTGACGTACCCGACGGCGGAGCCTTCGTGGTAGACGGGCTCCGCACCCATGACCACCCTCTGCGGGTCGTCGAGGACCAGGCAGGAGAGCCTCCGGCGCGGCCCCTCCTCCCGGCGCCGCAGCAGCGCCTCGCGGCCGATGAAGTCTCCCTTGCCGGGCCTGACGGCGAAGGAGAGCCCGGCCTCGTAGGGGTCGTGCTCACAGGTCATGTCCCTGCCCCACATCCTGTAGCCCTTCTCGAGCCGGAGGGACTCGAACGCGCCCCTGCCGGCGGCGATGATCCCGTAAGGCTTGCCGGCCTCCCAGAGGAGGTCCCAGAGCCTCAGACCCATATCCGACGTGGTGTACAGCTCGTAGCCGAGCTCGCCGACATACGAGAGGCGCAGCGCGAGGACGGGTACCTCCCGCAGGTAGGTTCGCCGGGCGTGGTAGAAGGGGAAGGCCTTGTCGGAGAGGTCGTCTTCGGAGAGCGACTGGACGACCTCGCGCGCCCGCGGGCCCCACACGCCGACGCAGCAGGTCCCGCCGGTGATGTCGCGCACGCTGACGGAGCCTGCTTTGGGCAGGTGTCTCCCCATCCACTCGACGTCGCGGGGGCCGTTGAGCCCGAGCTGGAAGCGCTCCTCGCCGAGCCGGGCCACGGTGATGTCGCTGCGGATGCCGCCCCGGTGGTCTAGCATGAGGGTGTAGGTGATCCTGCCGGGCGGTTTGTCCAGGTCGTTCGTCGTGAGGCGCTGCAGGAACTCCAGCGCGCCCGGTCCCGTCACCTCGACCCGCTTCAGCGGGCTCATGTCGTAGAGCGCGACCCGCTCGCGGGTGACCTGATGCTCCGCTCCGACCACCGGCGACCAGTAACGGGCGGACCACGGATCGCGCTCCGGGATCTCCCGCCCCTTAAGAAGCTCCCTGTTGGACTCGAACCACTGCGGGCGCTCCCACCCGTGGGCCTCGAGGAAGTACGCCCCGAGCTCTTTCTGCCGCGGGTAGAAGGGGCTGGTGCGCAGCGGGCGCGGCTCCTCCATCGGCTGCAGGGGGTGGATGATGTCGTAGACCTCGCGGAAGGACTGGCAGCTGCGGGCGAGGACGTAGGAGGGGGAGAGCTCGTGCGCCTCGAAGCGGGAGAGCTCGCAACCGCTCACGTCCATCTCCGGATCGCTCCCGGTGATCCAGGCGGCCATCACCTCCGCGATTCCCAGGGCGTGGGTGATCCAGATGGCTTCGGCGACCCAGAATCCCCTGACCTCCTGCGCCTCCCCGAGGAGCGGCATTCCGTCCGGCGTGAACGAGAAGAGGCCGTTGATCCCCTCCTCTATCCGGGCGCCTTCGAGCGCGGGGAGCATCCTCCGCGCCTCCCGCCAGGAGGGTTCGAAGTCCTCCGGGGTGAACGGCATGACCGAAGGCATCCCGCCGGAGAGCCTGCTGCGCGGGATCTCGTCGGGGGAGACGGGCATCGGCCGGTGGCGGTAGGTGCCGATCCCGTAGCGCTCGTGCCGCTGACGGAAGTACATCGAGAAGTCCTGGTGCCTCAGGATCGGATGCCGGGCCTCTTCGCTCTCGCCCGTGAGCTCTTCTACGGGTGTGGTCCAGACGAGCTGGTGCTGCATCGGGACGAGCGGGACCGTGACCCCGACCATCCGCCCGAGCCGTGGCCCCCACATCCCGGCGCAGCTCACCACGAGCGGGGTCTCGATCCTCCCGCGGTCGGTCTCGACGGCGGCGACCCGGCCGCCCCTCACCTCGATACCGGTGACCTCCGTCTCGCCGCAGAACTCGGCCCCACGCCCCTCTGCCAGCCTCCTGAGCGCCGCGCACGCCCGCACCGCTTTGGCGAGCCCGTCGGTCGGAACGTAGAACCCGCCGTGGATCCTGCTCCCGTCCAGGAGCGGCACCTTCTCGACGCACTCGGAGGGGGAGAGAAGATACGACTCCACACCCCAGGAGGTGGCGAGACCGTGCTTGCGCTTTAGATCCTCCCACCGCTCGGGCGTGGCCGCGACCTCCATCCCCCCCACCTGCAGACAGCACGGCTCCCCGTCGAGCTCGAGCGCCCGGTAGCGGGCCACGCTGCGCTTAGCAAACTCCGTCATCGTCTTCGAGGGGTTGGTCTGGAACATCAACCCCGGCGCGTGCGACGTCGACCCACCGGCCCGCGGCAGCGGCCCCTGATCCAGGACCACCACATCCCGCCAGCCCAGCCTCGTCAGGCTCTCCGCGATGCCGCACCCGACGATGCCGGCCCCCACGATCACGACCTCAGCCCGGCTTCTCACCTTCCTTCGCCCCCGATGCGACCCCGTACGGCGTACTTCTCAATTTTGTTTCTTTTTGCGCAACCCACTCCTCCATACAAAACCGTAACATGTGTTGTAAGGGAAGGTCAAGGGGCGGAGGGCTGACTGTACACATGTTTTTCGGTGACGACGAGGTCTATTGGGACATCGTGTTCGTCGCGAGGGATCTCGGGGACCATCTGGACTTCGAAGGCGGCGGCGACGAGAGGGGGGTGGTGGGTGAGCTCCTCTGAGATTAGGTGATCGTAGAAGCCGCCGCCGTAGCCGAGGCGGCCGCCGCCGGGGTCGAAGGCGACGCCGGGGACGAGCACGAACTCCACCGAGGAGGGGGGTATCTCCGGGCAGAGGTCCGGGTCTGGTTCACGGATGCCCCACGTTCCGGGGACGAGTTCTTTCTCCGGGTTGTGCACGCGATGGAGGGTGAGGCGTCTGGAGGCGCGTTCTACCCTTGGCAGGAGCAGAATCTTGCCTTCTTCGAGCGCTTTCTGCAGCAGCGGAGAGGTATCCGGCTCACTGCCGAAGCTGCTGTAGGCGAGGACCGTTCTGGCGTGGTGGTAGGGGGCGAGGGCGGTGATCCTGCGCATGATGTCGGCGCTGAGCCGGAGACGATCTGAAGTAGGGAGCCCATCCCGGCGTCGCAGGATCTCGGATCTCAGTCGTTCCTTTACGGGGCTTGGATGCTGCCTTTCGTCACGCTTCATGGCGCGGACTATACCTCGTGAGCCCGTCTCTCGGCTCGTACACCTTCCATGTCGGATAGCATAATCCAAACGGTGCCGTCCTTGACCGCAACCCGTGCATGACACTAAACTGGCATTTCACAAAACCGTTTCTTCATACAAAACAAGTTGTCTGGTGGGATTGGAGAGGGTGATGGAGAGGAAGTTTAGTCGTCGAGATTTCCTGAAGGTAGGTGGGGCGGGGGTAGCAGGCGTAGCGTTGGTGGGAGCGGGAGGGTGTGGTGGGGGAGGCTCCTCCACCGGGGGCAAGAAGGCGCTAACGCTGGGTGACATCGGCTGGGACGAGGACGTGGCGCTGAACAACGTGCTCAAGGCGTTGCTCGGGGACAGGTTCGGGTACGACGTTAAGCTACAGCTTGCCGATGCCGGGCCTCTGTATCAGGGGGTCTCGACGGGTCAGATAGACGCGTTCATGGACACCTGGCTTCCCTACACGCAGAAGGTCTACTGGCAGAAGTACAAGGGGAAGGTCGAGAAACTCGCGCCGTGGTACGAAGGAAAGGCGACTATCGGGCTCGCGGTCCCCGACTACGTTGAGGCGAAGAGCATAGCCGACCTGAACAAATACAGGAGTCAGTTCGGCGGACATATCACGGGCATCGAGGCCGGGGCTGGCGAGATGAACGTGGTCAAGACGAAGGTCATCCCCGGGTACCATCTGGACTACACGCTGCAGGCTTCGAGCACCCCGGCGATGCTCTCGGCGCTCAAGAAGGCGATAGCGAACCGCAAGCCCATAGTCGTCACGCTGTGGAAACCGCACTGGGCCTTCACGGCCTATCCCATAAGGTACCTGGAGGACCCGAAAGGGCTCATGGGCAAGGGCGAGGAGCTCTCGGCGATAGTCAGCAAGAACCTGCATAAAGACAAGCCGGAGGCGTACGCCATGATCAAAGCCGTCCGGCTCACGCCCGGGCAGCTTGGTGAGCTGGAGCTCGAGATCCGAAAGAGCAGCCCCGCGAAGGGGGCACGCAGCTGGCTGAAGAAGAACCAGAGCGTCGTCGATCCCTGGATCGAGGCCGCGAAGAAGGCTCAGAAGGGCTGAGGCGGCTGGAGAGGGCGGCCGTCAGCCGATCTCGATCCGCTCCGGCTCGGTGGCTGAGGCTCCACCACGCACGATTATCTCGAGGAGGCCGTTCTCGAAGCGAGCGCTTATATCGCTCTTGGTGATGCCTTCGGGGAGGCTCATGACCCTGCGGAAGATCCCGTAGCGCAGCTCTCTGGTGTAGTGGATCGGGCGGGGGTTCTTGGGTTCCCCTCTGCGCTCGCCGGAGATCATCAACACCCCGCCGGAGAGTGAGATCTCCACGTCCTCCCGCCGCACGCCGGCCAGGGCGCACCGGATCACCAGGTCGTTCTCGAGGGCGTAGATGTCTGCGTCAGGGATCCAAGCCGTGGCCGGGGTTCCGTGTGCTCCGGCCCGTCCCTGGTCGTTCAGGGAGATCCACTTTTGCTGGGCCCGGTTCATCTCGCTCATCACGTCCAGGAAGCCCCGGAAGGGGTTTCGGCGCTGTCTACCCATCGTCCCGGGCTCCTTGCAGGTCCGCGGGCACGGGGGGACGCATCCAGCTCACCGCGGTCCAGGGGACGAAGACGGGTTCTCCCTCCACCTCGCCCGCTTTGTAGGCGTAGGCGAGACCCAGGTCGTTCACTTCCCTGAGGACCACGAGCTCAGAATCTGAGGCCCCCGAGCGGGCTAGTATCACGTCCTTCCCTACCCAGGATCTCGGTATGCTCTCCTGCACTTGCCGTACCTCCTCGTTCAGTCGTGCGGGTTTTCTCGGTGCTTGCCTCGTCAGCTCTCGTGTCCCTGGAGGCCTCCGGTGTGTACCTGTTGCGGGGCTGGAACTCCCCCGTTGGTGCGCCCGGGCTCCTGCGCAGCCCCGTCGGTGACGGGCACGATGCGGTCCGGCTGCGGAGCGACGACCACCTCGCCCGGGATGCGGGGCACGCGTTCGCCTGTGAAGGATAGGAACAGCGAGAGGCACATGAGGAGCAGGACCACGCAGAAGGGGAGACCGGAGGTTATGGCTGCCGTCTGCAACGCGCTCAGCGGGTCCCCGCCGGTGGCCGCCCCGGCGACCAACAGCACCGCGGCGATCACGCCCTCGGTGATGGCCCAGAACATCCTCTGTTGCCAGATGGGGTGCGGGTCTCCGCCGTTGGTAAGGATGTCCACCACCAGGGAGCCGGAGTCCGAAGAGGTGGCGAAGAACAGGGTGACGACGACTATGGCGATCACCGAGAAGATCAGGCTGATCACTTTGCCTGTGGGGAGTTGCTCGAGCAGGACGAAGAGCGCGGTGGGCGCGCTCGCGTCTGCCAGCACCCGGTCGCTGCCGGTGAGCACCCGGTGCAGGGCGGATTCCCCGAAGACCACGAACCACACGATCGAGAAACCGGTGGGGATGAGGAGCGTGCCGAGGATGAACTTGCGGATCGTGTATCCGTAGGAGATGCGGGCTATGAACATGCCTACGAAGGGGGACCATGAGATCCACCACCCCCAATAGAACAGGGTCCAGGTGGCCTGAAAGTCATGTCCCTGCCTGGTGGTGAAGATGGTGAGGCTGGTCTGCGGGAGGTGCTGCAGGTAATAACCGGTATCGGTGGCCATCGAGTCGAGCAGGAACAGGGTCGGCCCCGCCACGAAGACGAACGCGCACAGAGCCAGGGCGAGCCACATGTTTATCACCGACAGACGCCTTATCCCGGCGTTTATACCGAGCATCACCGACGTGATCGCGACCACCTCGACCGCCGCGATTATCAACACCTCGACCAGCGTGTCGTTGGGGATGCCGAAGAGCGTCTGTAGACCCGCACCTATCTGGGTGGCCCCAATGCCGATCGATGTCGCCAGCCCGAAGAGCGTCCCGAACACCGCCAGAATGTCTATGAGATGCCCCACCGGGCCGTTGATCCTCTCCCCGATCAGGGGATAGAGCGCCGAGGCGGGGCGAAGCGGAAGGCCCTTGCGGTATGAAAAGTATCCCAGCGCCAACCCCAGAACGACGTAGATGGCCCAGGGATGGAGGCCCCAGTGGAAGAACGTGTAGTTCATCGCCTGCTCTGCGGCCCCCCTCGTACCTCCTTCGCCGACCGGAGGGTGCATGAAGTCGTTCAGCGGTTCCGCCACCCCATAATAGACTAGACCAATGCCCATCCCGGCAGTGAACATCATCGAGATCCAGGACCAGGTGCCGTACTCCTCCCGGGCATCGTCGGGACCCAGCCTGATCCTTCCCCACCTGCTGCACGTGATCGCACCAGCGAAGACCAGGAAAAACGTCGCGCTCAGGATGTAGAGCCACCCGAAGTACGTGGTTATGAACTTCTGGAAATCTTCCGCCGCCGCGCCGAACCTTCCAGGAAAGACTGCGCCGAGCGCTACCAGGATTATCGCGATGAGCCCTGACGTCACGAAAACCGGCGGGTTCGTATGCTCCCTCAAATACGATCTCACCCGCTCCGGCATGCGTGTATACCTCCCTCTTCCGTTTTGCTCCAAAAAACCGTATCTCTGGATGCAACAGCTTTCAAACAAGCGAGGTGAAAGCATTACGTTGAGGCGGGTTCCGGGAGTGGATCAGGGCGATCGGCCGAGGGTGGATTTTTGAAACACAAAATAAACGCATGAATGTTGTCTGATGTAAGATATTGTTGCAGAAGGCTACGGGTAGAGCGGAGGCTGGTGTAACATGCGCAAGGAGAGGCTGCTGAAGGAGGACGGACGGTACATCATCTTCTACTCCTTCGAGGAGGATGAAGAAGAGGATGAGGACGCTTGAACGAGCTGCGCTGGGACCCGACGCTCGGTGAGTGGGTGGCCTACGCCACCCACCGTCAGGAGAGGACTTTTCTGCCCCCGGCGGAGTACTGCCCGCTGTGTCCGACGAAGCCGGGCGGGTTCCCGACAGAGGTGCCCCGGGAGTCTTATGAGATAGTCGTCTTCGAGAACCGCTTCCCCTCGTTCGTGCCTGATGCACCGGAGCCGGAGGGGGCTGGGAACGGGCTGACCCCGAAGGCCGCCGGGCGCGGGGTGTGCGAGGTGGTCCTCTACACCGACGAGCACGACGCGACGCTGGCGCAGCTCCCGGAGCGGCGCATAAAGCAGCTCGTCAAGGTGTGGGCGGACCGCTACCGGGAGCTCGGCGCGCTGGATTTCGTCGATTACGTGTTCATCTTCGAGAACAAGGGCGAGGCGATAGGGGTCACGCTGCACCATCCGCACGGTCAGATCTACGGCTATCCCTTCGTCCCGCCGCGTCCGAAGCGGGAACTCGAGGCCGCCCGCGCCCACCGCGAGAAGACCGGGGGGTGTTTGCACTGCGACCTGCTCGCGCAGGAGCACGAAGAAGGGCGGAGGATAGTGGTCAAGGGCGAGCACTTCTCCGCCTTCGTCCCTTTCTACGCGCACTTTCCCTACGAGGTGCACGTCTACTCCAGGAGGTGTGTCGGCTCCATAGCCGGGCTCGATGCGGAGGAGCGCAAGGACCTTGCGCGCACCCTCAAGCGGCTTCTCGTCGGCTACGACGAGCTCTTCGGGTTCTCGCTGCCGTACATGATGGTCATGCACCAGGCCCCCACCGACGGCGGCGACTACGAGGGGGTGGCCCACTTCCACATAGAGTTCTACCCGCCGAACCGTACGGCGGACAAGCTCAAGTACCTGGCCGGGAGCGAGACCGGGGCGGGGGCGTTCATCGTGGACGCCCTGCCGGAGGAGACGGCGGGTCACCTCAGGGAGGCGGTGGCGCGGGCGTGAGGCTGCTCGTCACCGGCGGGGCCGGCTACATCGGGAGCGTCGTCGCCGGACAGCTCCTCGAGGCCGGGCACGAGGTCACCATCTTCGACAACCTCTCGAGGGGACACCGGCGGGCGATCCCCGGGGGGGCGCGCTTCGTCGAGGGTGACCTCCTCGACGCCGGTAAGACGCGGCGGGCCCTCTCGGGGGGCTACGACGGGGTCTTGCACTTCGCGGCGCTCTCGCTCGTGGGCGAGTCGGTCGAAGAGCCCGAGCGCTACTACCGCAACAACGTGCTAGGGACGCTCGACCTGCTCGAGGCGATGGTCGAGGGTGGAGCATCGAGGCTCGTCTTCTCTTCCACGGCGGCGGTCTACGGGGAGCCGCGGAAGGTGCCGATAGAGGAGGACGACCCGCCGCTCCCGACCAACCCGTACGGGGGATCGAAGCTGGCCGTGGACCGCATGATCTCCTTCGTCGCCCGCGCCCGCGGGCTCGCCGCGGTGAGCCTGCGCTACTTCAACGTCGCCGGGGCGAGCGGGCGCTTCGGGGAGGACCACCGCCCGGAGACGCATCTCATCCCGCTCGTGCTGCGGACCGCGCTCGGCGAGCGGGAGTACGTCGAGGTCTACGGCACCGACTACCCCACCCCGGACGGCACCGCGATCCGGGACTACATCCACGTCGAAGACCTCGCCCGAGCACACCTCCTGGCGCTCGAGGCCGCACGCGAGGGCGAGCATCGCATCTACAACCTGGGTAACGGCGAGGGCTTCTCGGTGCGTCAGGTCATAGAGACGGCGCGCGAGGTGACGGGGAGGGAGATAGAGGCAAAAGAGGCCCCGCGCCGCCCCGGCGACCCGCCGGTCCTGGTCGCATCGAGCGGGAAGATACGCCGGGAGCTCGGCTGGAAACCCGAGAAACCGGAGCTCGCGGCCATGATCTCCGACGCCTGGGAGTGGATGCTCTCCCACCCGGGGGGCTACGGGGGATGAGAGAAGTCGAGGGACGCGCCGCCGAAGCCTACCGGAAGCGATTCGACGCCGATCCCGAAGTCGTCGCGAGCGCTCCCGGGCGTGTAAACCTCATCGGGGAGCACACCGACTACAACGGCGGCTTCGTCCTGCCCTGCGCGATAGACCGCCGGGTGGCCGTCGCCGCCGGCAGAGGGGAGGGGATTCTCTACTCCGCGGACTTCGACGAGACCCGCCCGCTCACTCCAGAAGAGAAAAACTCCTGGGCCGACTACCCGCGCGGGGTGGCGTGGGCCCTCGGCGAGGCCGGGTGTGCTATCGGGCCTTTCCGGGCCGCCTTCGCCGGTGAGGTGCCCCGCGGCTCGGGCCTCTCTTCCTCCGCCGCGATCGAAGCCGCCACCGCCCTCGCCCTCGGCGCCCTCTTCGGTCTGGAGGTAGACAGGAAAGACCTGGCCCGGATCTGTCAGCGGGCAGAGAACGAATACGTCGGCGTCCAGAGCGGCATAATGGACCAGTACGCCTCGTTATTGTGCCATGAAGGTGCAGCCCTGCTCGTCGACTGCCGCACGCTCGAGGCGGAGGACGTGCCGCTCGACCTCGAGGGGGCGGGGCTCGTGCTCCTGGTGTGCGACACCCGGGTCGAGCGGGGCCTCGCCGGAACGGGCTACAACGAGCGCCGGAGGAGCTGCGAGGAGGCCGCCCGCCGCCTCGGGGTGCGAGAACTGCGGGACGCGACGGAAGACGATCTGCCGAAGCTCTCCGGCGAGCTCCTGCGCCGTGCCCGCCACGTCGTCACCGAGAACGGGCGGGTACTCGAAGCCGCGAGGGCGCTGCGCGCCGGGGATTACGCCTCCTTCGGCCGGTTGATGTACGCCTCCCACGCCTCCCTCCGGGACGACTACGAGGTCTCTACCCCACAGCTCGACGCCTTCGTCGAGTGCGCAAGAGAGATCGGCGCCCCCGGCGCGCGGCTCACCGGCGCGGGCTTCGGGGGATGCGCGATGGCGCTCGTCGAAGCCGGACGGGCGGAAGCGCTCGCGCGGCGGGCGCGCGAGCGGTTCTCGGCCTGCGGCTTCCGCGAGCCCCTCTTCTACCGGTTTCTTCCTGCTCCCGGGGCCGAAGTCTTGGTGCTCTAGACGTCGCCGGACGGATCTCATCTCGTATCTTGCATTTCTCTCGATAATCGATTATATATACTTCTGCCGGGGAAAGGATTGACCTCACGAGGAGGAGTATCGTGGAGACAGACACTGGCCGGGTGCTCGGCAGTTATTACGGCGACGAAGATTTTCCGATAGAGTGGGAGGAGGGGGAGAAGGAGCTTTTCTGGATCTACGACGATCTGCACTGTCCGAACCCGGTCTCTCCGATGTTCTTCGACATCGGGGGGTGGTGGCTCACCTGCGACCACATGTTCAGGCGTTTCGGGACGCCCTTCGCCTCCGACTGGGTAGCCAAGAGGATAAACGGGTATGTGTACACGGCGGCGGTCCCGGCCGACCCTTCGGTACGAGCCGAGGCCGTGGAGTATCAGAGCCGCTACGTGCCGCGGGTGCCGTGCGATCCAGACTATGCCTCCAAGATAGGCGTATACATGGATGCGGTGCTTCCCCACTACGCCTGGAATTTCCTGGACTGGTGGCGCGATCGTCTGGTGCCCGAGATAAAACGCAACTTTGCGTATCTCGATGAGTACGATACCGAGAGCGCGGATCTGGTGGAGCTGGCCGTGCTGCTCGAGGACGCCATAGACATCCACGACCGCCACTGGAAGATCCACTGGATGCTCAACTTCGCTCAGTTCACCTCCACGCAGAACCTGAGCGCGACCATTGCGGAGGTCAAGGGGGAGGTGGATCCCGGGCTCGTGGGCAGGCTGCAGAGCTCTACCGAAGACAAGAACTGGGATTCCGTGGAAGCCCTGTGGAGGATGAAAGAAGAGATCAAAAGAGATCCCGACCTCCGCGAAGCGTTCCGAGCCAATGCGGCGGCGGAAGTGCTGGAGGCCCTGCGGGGCTCGGAGCGTGGGAGGAGGTTTATCTCCGAGCGGCTCGAACCCTACCAGCAGGAGTTCGGATACAAGGCGATCTGGGCGCACGAGTTTTCTTTCAAGACCTGGAAGGAGGATCCCGCGCCCATTCTGGAAGCGATAAGGGGTTATCTGGAGAGCGACTATGACTATCCGAAGGCGCTCGAGGCGGTGAAGCAGGATCTGGAGGATGCCATCCATGAGTTGATGGACGACGTGCCCGAAGGAGAAGGGAGGCGCAAACTGCAGCGGGCGCTGGACCTTTCTCTGCGGATGAACCCCCTCACCCCCGACCACCACTTCTACATAGACCAGGGCACCAATGCCCGGCTGCGTCTGGTTCTCATTGCCATCGGAAAGAAGCTCGTCGAGGCCGGCGTCTTGGACGATCCGGAAGACGTCATGTTCCTCCGCTACAACGAACTCCGGGTGCTCATGACGGACCCGGGAAGAATCGACGCGCGGGCCCTGGTCTCCGACCGGAGGGACGAGCACGAGGAAGCGTACGAGATGAGGCCCCGCGACTGGGTGGGGACCGCTACCCGGGAAGCGCTGGAGTTCCCGTACGCTGCGCTCTGGGGGTTCCCGGAGAAGTTCTACCGGAAGCCCTCGGAGACCACCGCAGAGATTAGAGGACTCGCCGCCTCCGCCGGAGTCGTGGAGGGGACCGCGAAGGTGGTCACCTCCACGGAAGAGTTCGATGAGGTCAGAGAGGGGGACGTGCTCGTCTGTCGGATGACCAACCCCGCCTGGGTCGTGCTCTTCACCAAGATAAGCGCGCTCGTGACCGATGCCGGCGGGACCGTCTCCCACCCGGCGGTCGTCTCGCGCGAGTTCGGCATCCCGGCGGTGGTGGGCACGTCCGAGGCGACGGAGCGGATAAAGACCGGAGACCGCGTGCGGGTCAACGGTACGACGGGCATCGTGGAGATCCTCTCTTGAAGCTCAACCGCACCGTGCTGCGCGAGCAAATCAAAGAGGAGCTCATAGCACGCCTGCTGAGCGGCGAGTACGCTCCTGGCGAGCGTCTGGTGGAGACCCAGCTCGCCCGGGAGTTCGGTACCAGCCAGGCCCCCGTGAGGGAGGCCCTCAGGGAGCTCGAGCTGCTGCGCTTCGTGGAGTCAGAGCCTTTCCGGGGGGCGCGCGTACGGGAGGTCACCCTCGAGGAGTTGCTCGAGATATACCCCGTCCGCGCCGCCCTGGAGGAGCTCGCCGCGCGTCTGGCGGCCGCCCGACTGGGTGGGGCGATCGGGGCCTTCGAAAAAGAGTTCGAAGCGATGAAGGAAGCCGCCGGGGCCGGAGACCTGCACGAGCTCGTCCGCCACGACGTGAGCTTCCACAGGCTCATCGTGGAGTCCTCGGGCAACCGGACGCTCAAAGAGGTCTGGGATTCGCTCAGGATCGGGGCGCGCACGATAATCACCGTCGTCAAGACCGATATAGACCTGCATGAGCTGGCCGAGATGCACCGGCCGCTGCTGGACGCGCTGGAAGAGAAGGACCCGGAGAAGGCAGGGGCAGCGTTGCGCTGGCACTTCACGGCCTTCGAGAAGATGATGAAAGGAGCCCGACCCGAATGAGTCGCCTGGTAGACCTGTCGATGCCGGTACACAAGGACATGATCACCTTCCCCAGGATACCTGCGCCGAGCCTCCTGATGTACGAGACCTGGCAGGAGTTCGCCGAAGGAGTCGGAGCGGACAAGTACGGCGTAGACTCGCTCACCGCCTCTTACCTCGTGATCCAGAGCGACCACGCCGGGACCCACATGGACGCCCTCAAACACATACGTCCCGACGGACCGGCCGCAGAAGAGATACCGCTCGAGTACTGCTACTCCGACGGCGTCGTCCTCGACTTCCGGCACCTGGAGAAGGGGGCCGGCATCACCCCTTCGGACATAGACCAGGCGCTGGAGAAGATCGGATACGAGCTCAAGGAACGGGACATAGTCCTCATCCAGACCGGTGCTTCGGCGTACAACGACCAGGAAAGGTATCTCACCGACCACTGTGGGATGACCGCCGAGGCCACGAAGTACCTGATCTCCCGGGGGATACGGCTCATGGGGACCGATGCTCCCACCTTCGATCCGCCGGTGTGGGCGATGTTCGAGCGCAAGAAGTTCTGGGAGGCGCACCGGGTAATGTGGGAGGAAGATTACTGGCACATAGAGAACCTGACCAACCTCGATCAGCTACCTCCCTACGGGTTCAAGCTCTCCGCCTTTCCCATCAAGTGGACCGGAACCACCGGGGCACCCTTGCGAGCGGTGGCGATCCTCGATGAATAGGGTTCGGGAGAGAACCATACTCTGGTTCTCGGACGAGGAGTGCAGGGACGTCTCGCTCGCCGGGGGGAAGGGAGCAAGCCTGGCGAGGATGGCTTCCGAGGGCCTGCCCGTACCGCCCGGCTTCGTCGTTCCGTCGTGGGTGCTGGAGAGTTCGGTGGACGTGGAGCGCGTCCTGGAGCTGGTTCGGGAGCGTGACCACGTGGGGCTCGCGGCCGCGCTGCAGGAGGTCGATCCCCCGCGCGAAGAGATCTCCGTCGCATACCGGCGGCTCACTGGCGTGAGGACCACCGCAACGCACAAGCGCCTGGGTGACGGCAGGGTGGCGGTACGCTCCTCGGCCTGTGCCGAAGACTCCGAGGCCGCGAGCTACGCCGGCCAGCAGGAAACCTACCTCAACGTGGAAGGAGAGGATGAGGTCTGCCGGCGCGTGGTCGACTGCTGGGCCTCCTTTTTCTCCGAGCGGGCCCTTTTCTACCGGCAGCAGAAAGGCTCGCTGGAGGATCTGCGGATGGCGGTCGTGGTGCAGAAGATGGTGCAACCGGAGAAGGCGGGCGTGCTTTTCACCGTTGACCCGGTGAGGAGAAGGCGGGACAGGATGATCGTCGAGGGTGCCTTCGGGCTGGGTGAGGCGGTCGTCTCCGGAGAGGTGACACCGGACCATTACGTGCTCGACCGTTCCGGCACGCTCAAGCGTGGTAAGACGGGCGACGAGAGGGTGCTGGACGAGGAAGAACTCCGGCGCCTCGCCGAGCTCGGGAGGTTGCTCGAAGAGAAGGCGGGTGCGCCTCAGGACGTGGAGTGGGCCATCTCTGGTGGTGAGCTCTACCTGCTGCAGTGCCGGCCCGTCACTACCCTGTGATTGAGATGCGCCACGTCGAATGGCACCAGCCTCGTTCCCTGGACGAAGCGCTGGAGCTTCGCTCGTCCTACGGGGAGGATGCGGTCGTGGTCGCAGGCGGAACCTTCGTCGGCATCCTCATGAACCAGGGGTTCCTCCGGCCCGCGCGTTTGATATCCCTGCGTGGCGTCCCTGGACTGGACTCCATAAGGGAAGAAGACGGCGTGCTTCTCCTCGGTGCGATGGTGACGCATAGATCGGTGGAAAGATCGGAGCTGGTGCGCCGGAAGTGGCCCGCGCTCGCCCGCACCTTCTCGCTCGTGGCCAGTCCCCGGGTGCGCAACCAGGCCACCGTCGGAGGGGTGCTCGCAGACGCCGATTATGCCTCGGATCCCCCGGCGATGCTCGCCGCGCTCGCTGCCCGCGTCGTGATCGCGGGAAAGAACGGTGAGCGGGAGGTGCCCGTCGAGGACTTCATTCTCGACCACTACACGACCGCTCTGAAAGAGGACGAACTGGTCGTGGGGGTCAGGGTGCCCGATGGAGTTCGACAGGCGGTGTACCGCAAGTTCCGCTCTCGCTCCAGCGAGGATCGTCCCTGTGTCTCGGTGGCGGCCGCAAGGTACGGGGGGAAGACCCTGCGGGTCGTCGTGGGAGCCGTCGCCGGCAGACCCCAGTATTTCCCCGATGTCTGCGCGCTGGCGGGAGGAGAAGTCGACGCAGGGATCATCAGGGAGATCGCCCGGAGGTACGCCGAGAACATCCATCCCCTATCGGATGCACGCGGTTCCGCGCGTTACCGGCGCCGCGTGATGGAAGTCGAGGTGCGTCGTGCCCTGGAGGAGTTGTACGGTGTCTGATCCGCGTGTTACCGGCCAGACCCGCTATTCGCGGGACGTCGAGATCGAGGGGATGCTCCACGCGCGCATATTGCGTTCCCCGCATCCTCATGCGCGTGTCCTGCGGGTGGACGCCTCGGCGGTTCCGGACGACGTGGTCGTCCTCGTACCCGGCGACGTGCGGGAGCTGAACCGCTACGGGTGCCAGATAAAGGACCAGACCGTGCTGGCGCTGGACAAGGCCCGCTACGCCGGAGATCCCGTGGCCGCGGTTGCCGCCCCCAGCGTGGAGCGAGCCGGGGAAGTGCTGGATCTGATCGAGGTGGACTACGAGGAGCTCCCGGCCGTCTTCGACGCCGTGGAAGCCGCCGAGGAGGGGGCTCCACTGATCCACGAGGAGATCGCGATCTCCGACAACGACGCGGCTTACTTCGGGTTGCGGCCCCAGCCGGGCACCAACGTCTGCCACCGCTTCCGCATCCGGCACGGGGACGTGCGAAAGGGTTTCGAGGAGGCAGATGTAGTCGTAGAGGAGACCTACACCACCGCGGGCGCCCAGCACGCCCCGATGGAACCCCATGCGGCGCTCGCGCGCTGGAGCGATGGTCGGCTCGAGGTCTGGACCGGATCGCAGACGCCGTTTAACACCCGCATGGATCTGGCCGGGCTGTTCGGCATCCCGGAGGAGCAGGTGCGCATCGTCTGCCCCCCGATGGGCGGGTCCTTCGGGGCCAAGACCTTCGTGCGGCTGGAGGCCATCGCCGCCTGTCTGGCGCGCAAGGCGGGCCGCCCCGTCAAGCTGGTACTGGAGCGTGACGAGGAGTGGCTCACCCTCAACCGCCATCCATCCACCATCAGGGTCAGGCTGGGTGCGAAGCGCGACGGGACGCTGGTGGCCAAGCAGGTGGAGTGCTGGGCCGACACCGGCGCTTACGCCGACTGCGGACCCGGGGTAGCCCAGAAGATGGGATTCGCCTCTCCCGGTCCCTACCGCATACCCAACGTATGGGTCGACTCCCGCGCCGTCTATACCAACCTGCCGCCCAACGGCGCTTACCGGGGCTACGGTCAGATGCAGTGCACCTGGGCCTCCGAGCGGACGATGGACCTGCTCGCGGAGCGTCTGGGGATGGACCCGCTCGAGCTGAGGTTGAAGAACATCATCCGGAATGGCGATCGCTACTGCACCGGCGAGGTCATGCACGATGTCCATTTCGAGGAACTGTTGCGGAAAGCGGCGGATGCGGTGGGCTGGCGGGAGGGACGACGCGGCAAGGGCCTGTGCGTGATGCTCAAGGGCATGCAGACCCCGAGCCGGGCTTCGATCGCCGTGGAACACGACGGCGAAGGGAACTACACCATCTACTGCGCCACAGCCGAGATGGGGCAGGGAGCGAAGCGGGCCATCCGGCTGATGGCCGCCGACCTCCTCGGAGCCGAGGTGGAGAGGATAAGCTTCCCCGACCCAGACACGGACGCCGTACCGTACGACACCCGTACCACCTCCAGCCGCTCGACGCACATGATGGGACGGGCCCTCGAGAAGGCCGTGGAGGATCTGAAGAAGAACGGGCGGCGCGGATTCGGCGAGGTGGCGGACGAGGGAGGGCTTGATCCGGACACCGGACAGGGAGTGGCCTCCTCGCACTGGCACCAGGGGGCCGCCGCGGCCGAAGTAGAGGTGGACGAGGAGACGGGGAAGTTCCGGGTGAAGAGGCTGCACGCGCCGGTGTACGCTGGCAGGGTGGTGAACCGGCCGGGGGCGGAGCTGCAGAACGAAGGCTCCATGATAATGGGGCTCGGGACGGCGCTCTTCGAGAGCATCTCCTTCTCGGAGGGGCAGGTGAGCAACGCCAACCTCTCCGATTACTGCTTGCCGGCCGCGGATGACCTGCCCGATGTGTTCACCCACGAGCTGGTAGAGCGCGAGGGGGCCGAGGTGCACGGTCTCGGAGAGACCGCGCTGCCGCCGGTCCCTCCCGCTTTGGGCAACGCCCTGCATTCTTTAGGGATCAACGTGACCGACCTGCCCATGACCGCCGAGGCTGTCCTGGATGCTTTAGACCGGAGGGAATCTTCGCGTTGCAGGAGAGAACCTCCGGGTAGAGAGGGGGCCGGCAGGAAGTTTTGCGTTCTGGCTTTCGGGATCTCGGCAGGGGTCCTTCTGGCGGGGTTGATCCTGCGCTCGCGCCGGGACGCCTTCGGCAGGGCGCGTGTGCAGAGGAGGATCTTGCGGTGAGGCTTGCGTTCGAGGTCAACGGTGAGAGGGAAGTGGTGGAAGCCGGGCCGGACGAGATGTTGCTCGGGGTGCTGCGCCGCGAGCTCGGTCTCCTGAGCGTGCGGGAGACCTGCGGCATCGGGGTGTGCGGGGCATGCACGGTGCTTCTCGACGGTGAACCGGTCTCTTCCTGCCTGCTTCTGGCCCCGCTCGCGGGGGGGCGCAGTGTCACGACCGTCGAGGGGCTCGGCGGGGAGCACCCGGTCCAGAGGGCGTTCGAAGAGGTGCAGGCTTTCCAATGCGGCTACTGCACGCCGGGCATGATACTCACCGTGATTCGGTTGCTCGAGGAGATCCCTGACCCCGAGGAGGACGAGATCCGGCGTTATCTCGGTGGGAATTTGTGCCGCTGTGGTTGCTACGTGAAGATCGTGGAAGCGGTGAAGCTCGCGGCGAGCGAGCTGCGTTCCGTTGCGAGGAGGGGAAGGACGTGAGGCTGGTGACGTACGTGGCCGGTGGCGGACCCAGGGTGGGCCTGCTCGAGGACGGGCGTGTCGTGGACGTCGGGTTCGACGGCGACATGGTCGCGTTCATAGAGGCGGGAGCGCCGGTTTCCGGTCGAGAGCCAGTGCCGGATGCACGGTTGCTCGCCCCTTTGAGGCCGCGTTCGATGCGCGACTTCCTGACCTTCGAGGGACACATGAGGAACGCGCTGGGTCGTCTCGGGAGGCCCATCCCAGAAGAGTGGTACGAGGTCCCCGCCTTCTACAAAGGCATGCCGGATACCGTGATCGGGCCCGAGGAGGAAATCCCCTGGCCCCACTACACGGACCGCCTCGACCACGAGCTGGAGCTCGCGGCGATCATCGGGCGCGAGGGCAAGGACATTCCCAGAGAGGAAGCCCGGGAGTACATCTTCGGCTATACCATCTGGAATGACCTCTCGGCGCGCGACGTGCAGGCCCGCGAGCTCCCGGTGGGCATGGGCCCGTCCAAGGCCAAGGACTGGGATGGATCCAACGTGCTGGGACCATGCATAGTTACGGCGGACGAGCTGGACGCGAGCGACCTGTTGATGCGCGTGCGGGTCAACGGCGAGGTGTGGGGCGAGGACAGCTCCGCTAACATGCATCACGGGTTCGCGGACCTCATCGCCTACGCTTCATTGGCCCAGACCATCTACCCCGGCGAGGTGTTCGGGTCTGGGACGGCCGCCGGCGGATCCGGGCTGGAGCTGGACCGCTGGCTGGAGGAGGGAGACCTCGTAGAGATGGAGATCGAAGGCATAGGAGTATTGAGAAACCGCGTCGGAAGAAAGGGAGGCTGAAGATGGCCTACGTGGTCAGCGCGAAATGGACGGCGAAGGAAGGGGAGGCGCAGAGGGTCGAGGAGGCGATCCGGAAGCTCGTGGAGCCTTCGCGGCGGGAGCCGGGCAACCTCTTCTACCAGCCTCATCGGGATCCTGGGAACCCCAACCTCTTCTACTTCTACGAGCAGTACGAGGACGAGGAGGCCTATCAGGCTCATGTGAATTCCGAGCACTTCCAGAAGTACGGCTTCGGAGAGGCGATACCGCTGCTCGAGAGCCGGGAGCGGGAATTTTACGAGACGATGGACGTTTAGGGGATATGTGGTGGAGAAGATAGTGGATCTCAGCCCGGCGGTCCCCCACGGCTTCAAGGGGCCTCCTTCGACGGATCTCGGGGTGCAGCTCGAGGTCCGTACCAAGCCCGGTTACTGGCAGTCCGCCCAGACTACCCTGATGAGCCTGCACACCGGGTGCCACGTGGAATCGGCGTTGCACGTCGTGAAGGGAGGGGAGAGCATCGACGAGGTGGCGCTGGAGCGGGTGATGGGGGAGGCGGTGTTGCTGGACATGAGGCCCGTGGAGGCCATGGATCTGATAGACGTCCCCGATCTCGAAGGTGCCCTTGCACGTCTGGAATCGGCCGGGGAATCCATCAGGCCGGGGGACATCCTGCTGCTGTGCACCGGCTGGGCCGAGCGTGCCATCGGCCAACGCGAATACTTCCGCCGTTCGCCGGGTCTGACGGAGGGTGCCGCCCGCTGGCTGGTCAGGAGAGAGCCAAAGTGCATCGGCTGTGACTTCTTCGAAGAGCCCGCCGCCCGCGAGCCAGGCTGGAAACCCGAGGAGTTCGTGGTGCACAACGTGATACTGGGCGTCGGGATACCGCTGGTGGAGGGGCTGGTCAACCTGGGGAGCCTGCCCCCGCGCTGCAGGTTCTTCGCCCCGTTCTACAAATTCGCCGGTGTCGAGAGCGCCCCGGCCCGCGCCTTCGCGATCGTCGAAGGATGAGCGTCTCTCTTCTCAGGGTGCATCTGATCCGACACGGGGAGATCTCCTCGCACAAAGGCGACGTTCCTCTCACCGAGAGGGGACTCGCGCAGGCGGTCGAGGCCGGCGTCCGGCTCGGCAGGAAGCTGGGGCGTGACGAGAGCGTCTTCTTCCTGTACGCGCCGACGCGGCGAACGCGCCAGACCGCCTGCGCCATCCGCCGTGGTGTGGAGAGGTGCCTTCGGGCTGCAGACGATCAGGGGGCGGGGATCGAGCTGCACCCTCCCACGGAGGAGTGGGCGTTGCGCAACCCCGACCTTTACGTGGCCGGGGTCCGGGTGGAGATAGGGAGCTCACCCGAGGCGCTCGCCGCCCAGCTCGGTAAGACCGGGCCCTCCGTAAAGGACCTCACCGAACATCATTTCTTCGGAGAGTTCTGGCGTTCACCCGACCGCATCGGTTTCTGGCTGGAACGTCGGGACCCGCCGGGTGAGGATGGCGATGCCGTCGCCCGGCGGGTCTTGGCATTCTCTTCGAGCCTGCGCGACCTTCGCTCGGGGGCTCCTTCTAGAAGGTACGTCTGCGTGACCCATTCACCTCTTCTGCGCGCCTTCCTCCGGCGGTATCTGGACGGTCGGGATCCCGGTGAGCCGGATTACCTGGATTCGGTGGATCTGGAGTTCGGCGACGAGGTGAGGGTGACCTTCCGCGGGCGCAGCACCTGCCTTCCCTTGTTTACAAAGGAACCTCACGAGGTGTAATCTGTAGGACAACCTTGCATGCGTGGAGTTGGTAGGTCTCATCGTCTGGAGGAGCAGAAGGCTGGTGATCGTATGAAGCCGGAGGAGCTGTACGAGCGGCACCGGGCGGTGCTGCCGGATTGGATCTCGCTCTACTACGAGAAGCCCATCGAGCTCGTGCGCGGGGAGGGCTACAGGGTCTGGGATTCCGAGGGCAACGAGTACCTGGACTTCTTCGGCGGGATCGTCACCACCATAAGCGGGCACGCCGTCCCGGAGATCGTCGAGGCCGTGAAGGAGCAGGCGCAGAAGATCTTCCACTCCTCGACCCTCTACCTGATCGAGAGCCAGGTCAGGCTGGCGGAGAAGCTGATCTCGCTCTCCCCCATCTCGGGGGAGCAGAAGGTCTTCTTCGTCGGCAGCGGCTCGGAGGCGAACGAGGCGGCGCTGCTCTTCGCGACGACCTACCGCTCCTCGAGCGAGGTGATAGCCCTCCGCGGCTCCTACCACGGTGGATCCTTCGGCACCATGGGGATAACCGGTCAGGGGAGCTGGAGGCCCACCCCGCGCACCGCGCTGGACGTCTCCTACGCCATGCCCCCGCACCGCTCATACAGCCCGCTCTACGGGCGCCACGACGACCCGGAAGAGCTGGCCCGGGCGTGCGCCGAGGACGTGCGGAGCCTGATCGAGACCTCCACCACCGGGCGGGTGGCGGCCTTCATCGCCGAACCTATACAGGGCGTGGGGGGGTTCGTGGAGCTGCCCCCCGCCTACCTATCGCGGGTGAAGGAGATCCTGGACGAGTACGGCGTCCTGTTCGTCTCCGACGAGGTACAGACCGCTTTCGGCCGCACCGGGAGCCACTTCTGGGGCATCGAGCAGTCCGGGGTGGAACCGGACATCATCACCATGGCGAAAGGGCTCGGAAACGGGCTGGCCATCGGGGCGGTGATGGGCAGAGCCGAGGTCATCGACTCCCTCTCCCCCAAGCAGCACATCTCCACCTTCGGCGGCAACCCGATCTCGACCGCCGGGGCGCTCGCCAACCTGGAGTACATCCTCAAGAACGACCTGCAGAAGAACGCCGACGAAGTCGGCGGCTACCTGAAAGAGCGGCTCGTCGCGCTCGCCGGAGAGCACCGCTGCGTGGGCGAGGTGCGCGGCAGGGGCCTGATGCTCGCCATCGAGATCGTCGGACCCGGCGGTGAGCCCGACGGTGCTGCGGCGGCCCGCTTCCTCGAGGCCTGCCGGGAGCGCGGGGTGCTCGTCGGCAAGGGGGGTCTGAGGGGCAACGCCATCCGCATAGCGCCGCCGCTCACCATAACCCGCGAGGCGGCCAGAAGGGCGGCCGAGGTCTTCGATGAGGCGCTCGCAGAGGTGGAGTCGAAGGAGAGGGTGGGGTGAAGAGATGGAGATCGCGGAGAACGTCGACCACGGGCGCGCTATAGCCGAGCTGAAGGAGCTCGCGGAGCTCACCGGTGGTCCAGAAGGGGCGCGCAGGGTCTGCTGGACCGACGAGTGGGCGAAGGCCCGCCGGTGGCTGAGGGAGAAGCTCGATGAGGTCGGCTGCGAGGTCGAGACGGACGAAGCCGGCAACCTCTGGGCCACCGTGCGTGGGGCCTCGGAGAGGGCCGTCCTGCTCGGCGGGCACATAGACTCCGTCCCGAACGGTGGCTGGCTCGACGGCTGCCTGAACACCATCGCCGCGATGGAGACGCTGCGGGTGCTGGCGCAGAGGGACGAGCTCCCCGTGACCGTGCGGCTCGTGGACTGGGCCGACGAGGAGGGAGCACGCTTCGGGAGGAGCCTTCTGGGATCGAGCGCCTGCTCGGGGACGCTCGACCCCGACGAGGTGCGCAACCTGAAGGACAGGGACGGTATCGCGCTCCCCGACGCGCTCAGGGAGCACGGGGTCGAACTCGAGAAGATGAACGAGTCGCACCGGCAGCTCGAGAACGCCGTGGCCTACCTCGAGCTGCACATCGAGCAGGGGCCGGTGCTCGAGCGGCTGGACATCCCGGTCGGGGTGGTGCTCGGGACCTTCGGGGTCGAGCGGCACGCGATCAGCTTCACCGGGCAACACGCCCACTCCGGGTCGACCCCGATGGACGTGAGGAAGGATGCGTTCATCGCCGCCGCGCGTTCGGCCGTAGCCTTCCGGGACGACGCCGCCCGCCGCGACGACGTGCGCGCCACCACCGGCTTCGTCAACGTCTCGCCCGGCATCGTCACCGCGTTCAACGGGTGGTGCGAGATGTCGCTCGACCAGCGGGCCCTCGACGCCGGGGTGCTGTCGGACATGCTCGCCGTGGCAAAAGAGAACAGCGAGCGCATCGCGCGCGAGGAGGGCTGTGAGGTGCGTTGGGAGAGGCTCTGGCGCATCGAGCCCCGTCCGTTCGACGAACACCTCATCGGGATGGCCGAGGAGGCTGTGCGGGAGGTCACCGGCACCTCGCACAGGCTCCCATCGGGGCCGCTGCACGACGCGGCGGAGATGGCCCCGCTGATGCCTACGGTGATGCTCTTCGTCAAATCCCTCGGGGGCCTCAGCCACACCAAAGAGGAGGACACCCCCGAGGAAGACATCGCGCTCGCGGTGCAGGCGTTCTACCGGCTCGCGGTCAAGACGGTGGGCTGGGTCGCCGGTGGAGGCGGGCGGCGGTGAGCGCCGGGTCGCTCCTGGAAGGGAGAGGTTTCGGGGGAGCCTGAACGGGGGCTGTACATCCGGCCAGGCGGGACGGGAGACGGGTGGGGCTGATCCGTCCGGCGGGCCGGGGGAGTTTCGGGTGGGGAGGCACTAGGCTCTTTCGTGGAGAAGAAGGAGCCGTGCCGGAGTAAAGGAGGAGAGAGTGGAACGGGACGTGGCGGTAGGAAGGCGCGAGGTGGAGCGGCTCGAAGAGGAGGTCGGCTCCTCACCGCTCTACAACGATGACCTCGCGCCCACGGGGGCGGAGCAGAGGACATGGACGACCTACAACATCGCGGCGCTCTGGATCGGGATGAGCGTCGTCATCACCACCTATACCCTGGCCTCCGGGCTCATGGTCGCCGGGATGAACTGGTGGCAGGCGCTGCTCACGGTCTCCTTGGGGAACGTGCTCGTCCTGATCCCGATGCTCTTGAACGCCCACGCCGGGACCAGGTACGGGGTGCCCTTCCCGGTCTTCGTGCGCTCGTCGTTCGGGGTGCGGGGGGCGAACTTCGCCGCGATAGCCCGGGCGCTCGTCGCCTGCGGCTGGTTCGGGATACAGACCTGGATCGGGGGGCTCGCCGTGGACGCCCTCGCCACCGCGGCCTACGGCGGCTGGCAGGACGTCCCCGGGCACCGCTTCATCACCTTCTTCATCTTCTGGGGCGTGCAGGTCGCGATAATCCTGTTCGGGGTCGAGGGGGTGAGGAGGTTCGAGTCGATCGCCGCCCCTCTTCTTCTGATGGGTGGTGTGGTGCTCCTCGTCTGGGGGTTCGTCGCCGGTGGCGGGGTGGGGCACGTCTTCACCGCCTCGGCTAAGCTGCAACAGGGGAATGCCCCCTTCTGGTCGCTCTTCTGGACCGGGCTCGCCGCGAACGTGGGTTACTGGATCACGCTGTCTCTGAACATCCCGGACTTCACCCGCTACGCCAAAAGCCAGCGGGCGCAGGTTTTGGGGCAGGTCATCGGGCTCCCGCCGACGATGACCGCCTTCAGCTTCCTCGGGATAGCGGTCACCGCCGCCACCGTGGTCATCTTCGGCAAGCCCATCTGGGACCCGGTCGCGCTCACCACGAAGATCGCCGGGGGGCTGCCGGTAGTCCTGATCGCCGCGATGATAATCGTCGCCATCGCCCAGATCTCGACGAACATGGCCGCCAACGTCGTCTCGCCCTCCTTCGACTTCTCGAACCTGCTGCCGAGGTACATCTCTTTCCGGACCGGCGGGCTCATAACGGCGGTCATCGGGATCATCTCGTTCCCCTGGGTGCTCTACGAGAGCGCGAGCGCCTACATCTTCACCTGGCTCGTCGGCTACAGCAGCCTGCTCGGGGCGATAGCGGCGGTGATGATCTCGGACTACTGGATCGTACGCCGCCGCAACCTCTCCGTCCCCGACCTCTACAAGACCGACGGGCGCTACGCGTACTCCGGCGGGTGGAACTGGCGGGCCATCGTCGCGGTGCTGGTCGGTGTGGTGCCGGTCATCCCCGGCTTCGTCAAGGCCGCGACCACCCCGAACTTCGGCGGCGTCTTCCAGAACCCGAGCCTGGTCGAGAGCCTCTACAACTACGGGCTCTTCTTCACTTTCTTCGCCGCCGGGCTGGCCTACCTGGTGCTCAGCTACGCCACCGGGGGTGCCCGCGAGCCCGCCGCGGAGTCCGAGCGGGAGCCGGAGGCCACCTGAGAGATGGACTTCGGCGTAACGTTCCAGACGGACCCACCGGCCTGGCGCATCGTCGAGCTGACCAGGCGCGCCGAGGAGCTCGGGTTCACCCACGCCTGGACCTTCGACTCGCACATCCTCTGGCAGGAGCCATACGTGATCCACTCTCAGATGCTCTCGGCGACGGAGAGGATCAGGGTAGGTCCGTTCGTCACCAACCCGGCGACCCGCGACCCTACCGTGACGGCCTCTATCTTCGCCACGTTGAACGACATGTTCGGCAACCGCACGGTCTGCGGCATCGGGCGCGGGGACTCGGCGCAGCGGGTGCTCGGGAGGAAGCCGACGACGCTCGGGCAGCTCGAGGAGGCGATCCACGTCATAAGGGAGCTCGCCGGGGGACGGGAGGTCGAGATGCCGGGGGGCAGGGTGCGCATCCCCTGGGTCAGGGATGGGCGCCTGGAGGTGTGGGTAGCGGGCTACGGGCCGAAGGCGCTCGACCTCGTCGGGCGGGTCGCCGACGGGTTCATCCTGCAGCTCGCGGATCCGGTGATCCTGCGCTGGACCCTCTCGCGGGTGAGGGAGTCGGCGGAGGCGGCAGGGCGTGATCCGGACGGGATAACCATCTGCGTCGCCGCCCCGGCCTACGTCGGGGAGGACATCGCCCACCAGCGCGACCAGTGCCGGTGGTTCGGCGGGATGGTCGGCAACCACGTGGCGGACCTGGTTGCCCGTTACGGAGAGGACGGGGAGGTGCCCCGCGAGCTCACCGACTACATAAAGGCCCGCGAAGGCTACGACTACTCCCACCACGGACGGGCGGATAACCCGACCACGGAGTTCGTGCCGGACGAGATCGTCGAGCGGTTCTGCGTGCTCGGCACGGCGGAGGAGCACGTCGAGAAGTTGAAGACCCTGAGAGACCTCGGTGCGGATCAGTTCAACCTCTACCTCATGCACGACGCGATGGAGCAGACGCTGGAGGCGTACGGGCGCGAGGTTATCCCTGCCCTCGCGGGCGAGGAGGTGAGGTGAGTAAGGTTGCGGAGAAGTTCCTCGGATATATAGAATTGAGCGAATGGTCAAGGCGTCTCTTCGAAGCGGGGTTTTGAGAGTGATCAAACGCGTCGGGTTACTGGCAGTGGTGGTGCTACTCGCGTTGGTCCTTGCCGGATGCGGCTCCGGCGGCTCGGCGAGCGGCGGCTCAAGCGGCGGTGGCAGCAAGGCCAGCTCGGGCGGCAAGCAGGCGAGCGCCGGCGGCAACAGCAAGGTCAAGCCGGCGATGAACACCGACGTCGGCGGGCTCGGGGACAAGGGGTTCAACGACGCGGCGTACAAGGGCCTCAAGGAGGCCAAGAAGAAGCTCGGGGTGAAGATAGAGGTTCTACAGTCCAGCTCGCCTACCGACTATCAGAGCAACCTCTCCCAGCTCGCCAGCTCCGGCTACAACCCGGTGTACGCCATCGGGTTCTTGCAGTCCGATGCTTTGAAGCAGGTCGCCAAGCAGTACCCCAAGACCAACTTCGCGATCGTCGACTCGGTGGTGAAGGCTCCGAACGTTGCTAGCCTGGTCTTCAAGGACAACGAGGGGGCCTACCTCGCGGGCGTGGTCGCGGGGGACATGACCCAGATCAAGACGCCCTACACCAACCCCAAGACCAAGGTCGTCGGTTTCATAGGAGGGCAGAACTCGCCCCTGATCCGCAGTTTCCAGGCCGGGTTCGACGCTGGGGTGAAGTCCGTGTGCCCGGACTGCAAGGTGATAAACCAGTACGTGGGTTCGACCCCGGATGCGTTCAACGACCCGGCGACGGCCAAGCAGATCGCGCTCAACCAGATCAGCCAGGGGGCGGACATCGTCTACCCGGCGGCCGGCAACAGTGCCTCGGGGGCTTTCGAGGCGGCGCGTGAGAAGCACGTCTTCGCCATCGGGGTGGACCAGGACCAGGCCCCGCAGTTCCCGAAGGATCCGATCCTGACCTCCACGGTCAAGGGCGTGAACAACGCGGTCTTCCAGACGATAGAGGATGCGGCGAAGGGCAAGTTCCCCGCCGGGAAGACCATAGAGTTCGGGCTCAAGAACGGGGGCTACAAGCTGGCGCCGTTCCACCGCTTCTCGAACCTCGTCCCCCAGAAGGTCAAGAACGACCTGAAGAAGGCGCGCGAGGGGATAATCTCGGGCAAGATAAAGGTGCCCACCACGCCTTCTAAGTAGTCCGGGTAGAGCCGGATGAGCGTGGACAGGGACACGGAGCGGCGATCCTCCGGTCCTCCGGTCGTGCTCGAGATGCGGGGGGTGACGAAGACCTTCGGGTCCGTCGTGGCCAACGACCACATCTCGCTCGTGCTGCACCGCGGCGAGGTCCTGGGGCTACTGGGGGAGAACGGGGCGGGCAAGTCCACGCTGATGAAGATCCTCTACGGGCTCTACAGCCCGGACGAGGGTGAGATCTTCGTCGACGGGGAGCGGGTCGAGATCCGGACCCCGGCGGATGCGGTCCGGCTCGGGATCGGGATGGTCCACCAGCACTTCACGCTCATCCCGCGGCTCACCGTGGCGGAGAACATCGTGCTCGGCTCGGAGCCGCGCGGGAGGGGTGGGACGCTGGACATGAGCGGGGCGATCCGGGCCACCGAGGAGCTCAGCCGGCGCTACGGGCTCCGGGTGGACCCGAGGGCCCGGGTGGCGGACCTCTCGGTGGGGCTGCAGCAGCGGGTCGAGATCCTCAAGGCGCTCTACCGGGAGGCTCGCATCCTGGTCCTGGACGAGCCCACGGCCGTGCTCACGCCGCAGGAGACGCGGGACCTCTTCGGGGTCCTGAAGGAGCTCGTCGCCGACGGGCTCTCGATCATCTTCATCACCCACAAGCTCGAGGAGCTCTTCGGGGTGAGCGACAACATAACGGTCATCCGCGACGGGAGGGTCGTGGACACCGTGCGCACCGCCGACTCCGACGCCCGGCAGCTCGCCCGGCTCATGGTCGGGCGTGACGTGGTCCTGCAGGTGGAGAAGAAGCCGGAGGTGAAGGGGGAGGCCCTCCGACTGGAGGCGAGGGGGCTCGTCGTCGAGTCGGAGTTCGGGGTGGGGGTCAGGGGCGTAGACCTCGCGGTGCGTGCCGGGGAGATCCTCGGGATAGCCGGGGTCGACGGCAACGGGCAGACCGAGCTCGCCGAGGCGCTCGCCGGGATGCGCCCCGTGGACTCCGGCGGGGTCTACCTCGACGGGGAGGAGGTGACGCACCTCGGCGCGCGGGAGCGCCACGAGCGGGGGCTCGCGTACATCCCGGAGGACCGCAGGGAGAAAGGGCTCGTGCAGGAGTTCACGCTGGCCGAGAACTACGCGCTGAAATCCTACGCGAAGGCGCCGTTCTCGCGGTGGGGATGGCTCTTCCCGGGCCGGATGCGCCGGGAGGCGGAGAAGCAGCTTCGGGCCTTCGACGTGAGGCCGCTCGACCCGGACGCGCCGGCCCGGACCCTCTCCGGGGGCAACCAGCAGAAGGTGATCCTGGCGCGCGAGCTCTCCGGGGAGCCCGGGGTCATCATCGCCTCCCAGCCCACCCGGGGTCTGGATGTGGGGGCGATAGAGTTCGTGCACGAGATGTTGCTGAAGCAGCGGGAGGCGGGCAAGGCGGTGCTCCTGATCTCGATGGAGCTCGAAGAGGTGCGCTCGCTCTCCGACAGGATCGCGGTGATCTACGACGGCAGGATAGTGGGCGAGCTGGAGGCCGATGAGGCGACCGACGAACAGCTGGGGTTGCTGATGGCCGGTCACAGCCCCGAGGAGGCGGGCCTCAGGTGAGCGCGGCCGGAGTCACCGGCTCTTTTGCCCGCCGGCTGCTCGTCGGGAGCATCCGGGCGCTCCTTTTCCCGGTCGTCGCGATAGTGCTCGCGCTCGTGATAGGGGCGATCATCGTCGCGGCGACCGGCAACAACCCGGCGGCGGCCTACGGGGCGCTGCTCGACGGGGCGTTCGGCTCGGCGCCGGCGGTGGGCCGGACGCTCGTAAACGCCACGCCGCTGGTCCTCACCGGGCTCGCCTTCGCGATCCCCTTCCGGGCCTCGATGTTCAACATCGGGGGTGAGGGACAGCTCTTCATCGGGGCGATCACCGCGGCCGCGCTCGGCACCACCGTCGCGGGGAGCGGGGTGGTGTGGGTGGCGATCATCATCCTGGCCTGTCTCGCGGCGGGGTTTTTGTGGGGGGCCATCCCCGGCCTTCTCAAGGCCCGCTTCGGGGCGCACGAGGTGATAACCACGATCATGCTCAACTACGTGGGCATAAACCTCGCCTACTGGCTGGCGCAACACCCGTTCTCCGGGCACGGCACGGTGCCGGGCACCGGTTTCGTGAGCGCCCGGCTCGCCTACCTCGGGGGCGGGCTCGGGCAGGCCAACTACGGCTCGCTCGTCGCCATACTGGCCGCGGTGGCGGCGTACCTCTTGCTGTGGCGCACCACGCTCGGCTACACGCTGCGCGCCGTGGGGCACTCCCCGGAGGCCGCCCGCTACGCGGGGATGAGCCTCGGGCTGAGCACGACGCTCGCGATGGCCATAGGCGGGGCGTTCGCGGCCGTGGGTGGCGGGATCGAGGTGATCGGGACGTTCGGGAGCATGAGCGTGCCGTTCGTCTCGAACCTCGGGTTCAACGGCATCGGGGTCGCGATGCTCGGGCGCAACCACCCGGCCGGGATCGTACTCGGGGCGCTCCTGCTCGGGGCGCTGCAGGGCGGGGCGCAGCAGATGCAGTTCGCGACGCAGGTGCCGCTGGATCTCGCGAACGTGATCATCGCGATCATACTGCTCTTCGTCACGGCGGTGGGGCTCGTCGAGCTCCTTATAGGCAGAAAACGCCTCAGGGCGATGCTCTCGGGCAGGAGAGGGAAGGAGGCCTGAGTGGCGGATTTCGTGGGTCAGATCACGCCGCTCCTCTCGGGGACCATCAGCAACGCCACACCGCTCATCCTCACGGCCGTCGGGGCGGTCTTCAGCGAGCGCTCGGGGGTGATGAACATAGGGCTCGAGGGGATGATGCTGATCAGCGCGTTCGCCGGGGCCGTGGGCGGGTACTTCGCCGGGAGCGTGTGGGTTGGGCTCCTCTTCGCGCTCCTCGCCGGGCTCGTCTTCGCGCTCATCCACGCGCTGATGTGCGTAACCTTTGAGGCCGACCAGATTATCTCCGGCACCGCCATAAACCTGCTCGCTCTCGCCGCCCCCGGGTTCATCATGCTCATCATCTTCGGGCACAAGGGCACCACGCCCACCGTCCCCAACTTCAACAACCTGAGCATCCCGCTCCTCAGCAAGATCCCGTTCGTAGGCCCCGCCCTCTTCGATCAGGACGCGATCGTCTACATCATGTACCTGCTCATCCCCCTGGCATACTTCGTGCTCTTCAAGACCAGCTTCGGGCTCAGGCTCAGGGCGACCGGTGAGTCCCCCGAATCGGTCGACGTCGCCGGGATCAGCGTGAGCCGGATGCGCTACTACGGTGTTGCGATCTCGGGGCTGATGGCCGGGCTAGGAGGGCTCTACCTCTCGACCGGGCTCCTCTCGGCGTTCACCGAGAACATGACCGGCGGGCGGGGCTTCATCGCGCTCGCGGCGATGATCTTCGGCCGCTGGCACCCGATAGGCGCCACCCTGGCCGCGCTCCTGTTCGGCTTCGCGGAGGCCGTCGCGACCCGCTACGGGCAGGGCTTCGTCCCGGTGGAGTTCTCGCAGATGATCCCCTACGTACTCACGATCCTGGTGCTCGCGGGCGTCGGGGGCAGGGCGATCCCCCCGGCGGCGATCGGTCGCCCCTACCGCAAGGAGTGATACATTGAAAGCAAGGATCGAAGCCAGCCCGGAGGTGGAGGAGGCCCTGCGGGAGGGCCGTCCGGTCGTCGCGCTGGAGTCCACCCTGATCTCTCACGGCCTGCCCCGACCGGACAACCTGCGCGTCGCCCGCGAGCTGGAGGAGATCGTACGAGATGAGGGTGCGGTTCCCGCGACCGTGGGCGTCGTCGATGGCGTCCCCAGGGTGGGGCTCGGGGCGGACGAGATAGAGCTTCTCGCAACCGCGGAGGAGGTGGCCAAGCTCTCGGCGCGCGACCTCCCCATCGCGGCGACGAAGGGCATCCACGGGGCGACGACCGTCGCCGCCACGGCGCATCTCGCTGCGCGCCTCGGGATACGGCTCTTCGCCACCGGGGGGCTCGGCGGGGTGCACCGCGGGGCGCGCGAGTCCTGGGACGTCTCGGCCGACCTCGCCGCCCTCTCCCGGACGCCGGTCGCCGTGGTCTGCTCGGGCGTGAAATCCATCCTCGACGTCCCGGCGACCCTGGAGTATCTGGAGACGCTCGGTGTTCCGGTGGTGGGGTTCGGAACCGACCGCTTCCCCGGCTTCTACCTCTCCGACTCGGGATATTCGCTGGATTGGTCTCTGGACGACGAGACGCAGGTCGCCCGCCTGATGGAGAACCTCCCGGCCGTCGGCCTCGAGCGCAGCGGGCTGGTGATCGCGAACCCCGTTTCTCCCGAGGACCAGCTCGACCCGGAGCTACACGACGAGGCGCTGAAGAGCGGCCTCGAGGCCCTCGAGCGCCACGGCATGCGGGGCAGGGAGGTCACGCCTTTCTTGCTGGATCACTTCCTTAAAGTCACCGGGGGCAGGAGCCTGGAGGTGAACGAGAAGATAGTCAGGAACAACGCCCGCCTCGCCGCGCGCATCGCTGTCGTACTCGCGTCAGGTGTGTAGGAGACCCATCGCGTAAAATACGTCTGGTAAGCCAAAAGTAAGGCTCAAGCTATGTGCTTGTACCTCCCTTTCGATCTTCTTCACCGTTTCAATCCCTCATAGGTGGGCTCAAAACCCAAACTATGCAGCACCACTACCATCGATGTCGACCTTCTTGAAAGCCCTCAACACTTTCCAGGTAGTCAAGAGCACATGTGAACAACAACGGCACATATTTCGAAATCTGCGTGAATGCAGGTGGCAAGGCAGTAGTTAGGGCTATCTTAACGGCGCCACAACCTCTTGGTGCGGGCAAGAAATATCACCATGAGTTATGCCTGGGTGCCGGAGGCAGAGATATTGTGAAGAGATCATCGACTGGCAGCAGAAGTTTGGAAGTTTTGTTCTTGACTATCGAGTGGTCACTCCGACGATAGGGCGCCGACGCTATCCTCACGCGTGCCAGGTTGACGGACGAGGGGTGTGATGCGGTCTGGCAATCTCCAAGCCAGAACTGTGCCGCAGAGCGCGGCGGCCCCCATTATAGCGAGAGCAATGGTAGGAACATCAAGCGCGAACTGAACCACGAAAATGAGCAGGTTCCCCATGATGTGACTGGTCAACATCATGAACCCCACGGCGAGGCCCTGCCTGGTGGATCCCACATACCGTTCCACCCACTCCATAATCACCGGGTAACCTGTGAGTAAGACCAGACCATCGAGTGTCATCCACGCCGCCAGCCACCAGATGGCGTGGGACATCATCATGGCCGCAAACATCAGCGTGGTCATACCCACCGCCACTCGCAACAAGCCGCGCCGACGCCCGCGCGCGGCTGCCCACGGCGGTAACGTGGCCGATCCGATAATGCCCACTACCGTCATCCATGCCAGGAGACGGCCGGCTAAGGAGCCCAGGCCGTAAACAGCCAAAATGGGTTGTAACCACGTGTTGAGCGCATCGAACAAGCCGATGCCGATGGCGAGAAGACCGGTCAGCAACCAGAAGGTCGTGTCCCTCAGCAGCGGGCCAAGCGCTGCGCGAAGAGACATGGAGGACGCCTGTATCTCCCTGTGCGCATCGAATGTACGGGGGACGGACGCGGCCAAGACCGTGCCAAGCATGCCCAGGATCGGAACCACCGCGCTTCCCAACTCCACAGCAGCGAGGCCACCTCTGGGCCACAAGAGGGGAGATGCCACCATCACGGCGACAATCCCCACGAACATCGCCACGCTGCAGAGAGAGATCGCGACGGGACGGCGGGGCTCTGGAAACCAGCGTGCCGCAAACGCCGGAATGGCGTTGAGCACAAACGGCTGGCCAATGGCAAGCAGTAGCTGCATCGCGAACTGCCAAGCGTAAGAGGTGGGCCACACCAGGCGAAGCGCGGATGGTACTCCGATGAGAAGAGCGGCTGCCACCAGAGCCTTGCGGAAGTGAACATCCAGCCATCGCCCCGCCGGTAGCCCAACGAGAATGTAAACTAGCGGAAACAGTGCCGATAGGTCTCCCACCAAACCCACAGATACATGCATTACCGCTGCGACGTTGGTCGTGATAGGAGCAAAAGTGAGCCAGGCTATTTGTGAACCACAGATGAGCAGGGCGAAACCCAACAGAGCCAACCACCGATTCATGCGCCCACCTCTTTACGTGAAGGTGCGTTCATCGAAACCAAGTGTTGGCGAGGTGAATAAACAGTTGCTCAGTCAAATCCGGAGGCAGGATGCGTAGCAACATGTTGACGGTGGCCATCTCCTGCGGCAATCCTCTCTCTCCCAGTCCCGCTGCCTCCAGCACGGCTTCGGGACCCTGGTGCCCGCTACTGAGTTGTTCCAGGATTCCTTTCAGGTCCGGCTGCGGAAGTGTGTTCGTCTGCTCCACCGACGCCTGAAAATCCTGGATAAACGCCTGCAACTGCTCGCCGTTGACCGGCGTCACCGTCAGATGCAAACTGGGATCCAACCCGTACTCGGGGCGCCCCGGCTGTACCTGCACATACCAACCTCGACGGCGCATCTCGTCGGCTAGCCTGAACAGATCGACGGTGTCGGAGCCGAGCGCCAGCAAGCCCGCCTGTGGCTGGCCGAGCACCTTGACGTCAGCCACACGCGGCAGCTCATGCTCCAGTGTTTTGCGAATCCGTAGAATCTCCTCTGCCAAGCGCAGGTAGCCCGCATCCCCGATAGCATGCAGCATGGCCCACGTCCCGGCCAGCGGACCTCCTGACTTGGTGGACTGCAGCGTGGTGTTCAGGACCGGGTATCCACTCCAGCGCGTGCAGGCGAAATATTGGTATTTTCTGAATTCCATGCTTCTGTATAGGACTACGGAGGCGCCCTTCGGAGCGTAGGCATACTTGTGCAGGTCCACCGATAACGATGTGACGCCTGTAATCCTAAAGTCGAAGGGGGGAATGGATTCCCCAAGACGGGCGAAATCGTACAGCAAAAAGCCACCGATGCACGCGTCGACGTGCAGCCATACGCCGTGGCTTTCAGCCAGCCTACCTATGTCCTCTATCGGATCCATCACGCCGTGCGAGTAATTCACCGCGGACGCTACGATAAGGCATGTCTCTGGCGTGATGGCTGCTTCCACTGCGGCAGGGTCCACCGTGAAGGTAACGGGATCGACCGGGAGGAGGCGAAGCCGCAGACCCAACCAGTGTGCGGCTTTGTGAAATGCAGCGTGAGCGGTGACGGGGATCACCATTTCCGGCTGAGCCACGCCGGGCCTGTTGTCGCGAAACCAGTCCCGGGCCGCCTTCACCGCGAGCATAATACTCTCCGTACCACCGGACGTGAAGTTGCCGACGGTATCCGGACCTGGATGAAAGCGTGCGGCCGTCATCTGCACCGTCTCATTTTCCAGCCGCAGCAAACTTGGAAACACGGTAAAGTCGAGTGCGTTCAGCGCTTGAAAACGCATAAACGCCTCGCGAGCGACAGCCTCCGCATGATGTAACCCGCTGTCGTAGAGGTATGCCCACACACGGCCCCCTTCTGCACGCATGTCTTTCGTGCGATACCTCTCCAACTGCTCGAAGATTTGCTCCGCCGTCCATGGGCGTTCCGGAATGGTTCGCACCTGTTCTCACACTCCTTGCGCCGATGTTCAGTTTCAATCCCTCATAGATGGGCTCGAAACGGTTTCCCCCACCCCCGCTTCTACACCTTCGCCAGGAATTGTTTTACGTTTCAATTCCTCATAGTGGGTGCGAAACCGCGATCGGACCCCGGGGCCTGCTGATAAGAGTCTCAGCGTCATTTTCAATTTCTATAGGCGGCCTCAAAACCACAACCTTCAAATATCGGTTTGCAGTTATTTGCGGGCTCCTCTCCCTTGACCCCTTCCTTCCCAACGTAATTATAGAGCCAAGTCCTTGGGTGAACCAAATCGTCCGGCGTCGACCTCCGAGCGTAATGCGTTACCGGAGATCTATGCAGCTACGGGAAGCTGCTCTTCTGACTGGAAGCTGCTCTTCTGACTGGTGAGATCAGTGTTCCACGGGGCGCACCGTGAGCGTAATCTCGGCGTTTCTTCTCAGTATCCTCAGCGGGAGGTCCCTGCCGATGGCCGAGTCGTCCAAAAGGCCGAGTAGCTCGCCGACCGAACGCACTCGATGCTCGCCCAGGCCTACGATGAGGTCGCCGGGCTTCACCCCGGCTCTCTCCGCCGGGCTGTTGGGGGCGACGCTCGTCACTTCGGCACCACCGGGGCTCCCGTCGGAGGCGGGGCGCGTCCCGACCGTGACGCCGAGGAACGCCCTTCTCACCCGCCCCTCTGTGACCAGCGAGAACACTATTCTCCGGAAGGCCGCGGAGACCGGTATCGCGAACCCTATGCCCTGCGCCCGGCCGATGATCGCGGTGTTTATCCCCACGACATGACCCGTCGAATCGGCCAGCGGCCCTCCCGAGTTGCCCGGGTTGACCGCCGCATCCGTCTGGATGACGTTCTCGATCGGACGACCTTCCTGGGAGGTGATCGTACGATCCAGCGCGCTCACCACACCAGCCGTCACGCTCCGCTGGAACCCCAAGGGGTTGCCTATGGCCACGACGAGCTGTCCGACGACGAGGTTGCCGGCATCTCCCAGCTCCGCGACTTTCGGCTCGGTTTCAGGAGAGAACCGCAGTACGGCGAGATCGCTCGCGGGATCGTCGCCGGCTGTCCGCACCCGCGCCGTGCCACCGTCGGAGAGAACGGCGAGCAGCCCCCCGCCTCCACGCCGCGAGAGACCACGCACCACGTGGCTGTTGGTGACGGCCGTGGCCTCGGTCCCGCTGACACCCAGTATCACGCCGCTACCACCGACCCTCCCCTCGGGGGTCGCGACGCCGATGACCGCGGGCTCGAGACGCTCGGTGACGTACCTTACGGTCCTCGAGTACGCGTCGAGCTCCGGCCGGGGGAGCCGGGAGCTTGCCTGCAGGTTCTCAAAAATTTCCATGATTGGATAATTTTTACCGCACCTCCGCGGCTCGGACACCGGACGAAGGGTCAGGTTTCTTGCTTGACCGATCAAAAAATATTGTTGTATATTGCATCGACAAAATTTGATCCAAGTGTGGAGGTGCTGAGCGTGGGCGATGAGATGAGGGAGCAGGTCCGGCGGAAGTACGCGAGGGCTGCTCTCGGGGTGCGGAGCGAAGGCTGTTGCGGCTCTGGGGGACTTGAGACGAACTTCGCGTGCGGCAGCTACGCGCCGGAGGAGATCGGGGAGCTTCCGGAGGAGGCGGTTGGTGCTTCATTGGGGTGCGGCAACCCGGTTGCTTTGGCTACTCTCTCTCCCGGAGAGGTAGTACTTGACCTCGGGAGCGGCGGCGGGATAGATGTGCTGCTCTCGGCCAGAAGGGTCTCTCCGGGCGGGAAGGCGTACGGGGTGGACATGACCGACGAGATGCTTGCGCTCGCCAGGGAGAATCTGCGAAAGTCGGGGCTGGAGAACGCTGAGTTCTTGAGAGGTGAGATAGAGAACCTGCCGCTGCCCGACGAGCATGTAGACGTCGTGCTCTCCAACTGCGTCATAAACCTCTCCACCGACAAGCCTAAAGTGTTCTCCGAGGCTTACCGGGTCTTGAAGCCCGGCGGGCGCTTTGCGGTCTCCGACGTGGTGTTTCTCGGGAGCAGGGCGGAGTTGCCGGAGCCGGTGCGCGAGAAGGTGGAGCTCTGGACCGGATGTATCGCCGGTGCCCTGGAGAGAGCCGAGTACGAGCAGCTGCTCGCGAAAGCCGGATTCGGGGAGGTCTCCGTGGAAGTCCAGAACGTCTACGACCCGCAGGCCGTGGAAGGGCTCGAGGGGCCCGAGGAGGTCGAGGCTTTGAGGAAAGTGCCCGTGGCGAGCGCCTTCATCCGGGCCAGGAAGCCTGCGCGGGAGGAGGCTTCAGATGCCGGGGAGTGAGACCGGGGTACCGGAGCGGAGCGTGCGTCCTTCCGAGACCGGAAGGGCCGCCAGACTTGCCGCCCTGGGACAGGCCCTCTCCGACCCGATGAGGGTGAAGATGCTCGGGATGCTCGCGGCGGGTAGAGGCTGCTGCGGGCTGCCCGACCTCGGGGTGCCCGCGGACGGCGATGGGGAGGGCATCTGCGTCTGCGAGTTCGAGGAGCACTTCGGGCTGGGGCAGTCGAGGGTCTCCTACCATCTCGCGAAGCTCAAGAGGGCGGGACTCGTCCGCGAGGAGAAACGCGGCAGGTGGCGCTTCTACTCGCTAGAGCGGGAGGCGGTAAAAGCTCTGCTCGGTGAGCTGGCCTCTCACCTGGATCCTGGTTTGGGCGAGGAGCGCGTTCACTGCCGCCAGGATCGGGAGCGGGCAGAGGATTTTTCGGATCATCGGCCATCTCCTGACCCCATCGCAGGATAAGGTTTTTCCCTCGCCAATCCTTGACCCCGGCTTCTGCCGGATGGTAATACGGGGAACGAAGGAGAAGAGCGAGGAGGTTACTTGCCCTTCGTTACCGAACTCACCCGGGCCTTCGGCCTCGAATACCCGATAGTCTCCGCCCCGATGGCCGCGTCTCCGGAGGGCGCCTCGCCGCGGCGGTCTCCGAGGCTGGAGCTCTCGGGCTCGTCGGTGGCGGCTACGGAGCCCCGGAGCGGCTGCGGGAAGCCGCCCGGGTCATCGGAGAGGAGGGGTAGGATGATGGATGGCACCATGTTGACGCGGCCCGGATCCAGGCGGGTGGGAGCCCGGACGGAGAACACCTTTCGTGCGGCCGTGGTGCAGGCTGCGCCGGTAGCCTTCGATCTCGAGGCCACCCTCGAGAAGGCCGAGAGGCTGCTGGAGAAGGCTGCGGCGGGAGGGGCGAAGCTCGTGGTCTTCCCCGAGGCTTTCTTCGGGGGGTACCCGCGCGGGATCACCTTCGGGGCCGTGGTGGGATCCCGCACCCCGGAGGGGCGCGAGTGGTTCCGGCGCTACTGGGCTTCCTCGGTGGAAGTTCCCGGCCCGGCCACGGAGAGGATCTGGGAGATGACACGGAGAGGATCGGGGAGATGACCAACAGGCACGGGGTGTACCTCGTCGCCGGGGTCATAGAGCGGGATGGGGGAACGCTCTACTGCTGTGTGCTCTTCTTCGGGCCCGACGGCGCCCTGCTCGGCAAGCACCGCAAGCTGATGCCCACCGCCGCCGAGCGCCTGGTGTGGGGTTTTGGTGACGGCTCGACGATGCCGGTCCTCGAGACCCCGGTAGGGAGGATCGGGGCGGTTATCTGCTGGGAGAACTACATGCCGCTCATGCGGATGGCGATGTACTCCAAAGGCGTCCAGATCTACTGCGCCCCCACCGCGGACGCTCGCGACACCTGGATCTCGACGATGCGCCACATAGCCTGCGAGGGACGCTGCTACGTGCTATCTGCCAACCAGTTCGCCCGCCGTCGCGACTACCCGGAGGACTATCCCATAGAAGAGAAAGATCCCGAGGCCGTACTCTGCCGCGGGGGTTCTGTGATCGTCTCACCGCTCGGGGAGGTTCTCGCCGGGCCGGTCTTCGGCGAGGAGACGATCGTCTCGGCCGGGATAGACCTCGATGAGATAGCGCGCGGCAAGTACGACTTCGACGTGGTCGGCCACTATTCCCGTCCGGACGTCTTCCGGCTCTACATCGATGAGAGCCCGAAGCCGCCCGTCACCCGCGGCTGATTGCAAATATAATCCGGGCGGTGAACGAGAACCTTTCCGCAGACCCGCGTCTTCCGGCGGCCGTCATCGCCGCCCGCGCAGCGGCGATGGCCAGCCGGGCGCTCGGACGGGGTGGAGGATCGACGATCCCCGGGGTTGTCGCCCGCCGGGTCTGTCCGCGCGTCTTGCGCGAGCTCTCCTCCCGGCTCCCGGAGGGCGCGGTCGCCATCACCGGGACCAACGGCAAGACCACCACCACGCGCATGGTCGCGGAGATCCTGCGCGTGGCCGGTATCCGGGCGGTGAACAACTCGACGGGGGCCAACCTCATCACGGGCGTGACCGCCGCTCTGGTCTCGGATGCCGACCTTCTCGGACGTCCCCGCTCCGGGCTGGGGCTCTTCGAGGTGGACGAGGCGAGCGTGCCGAAGGTCGCCGCGGAGGCCGGGCTCCGGGTCCTCGCCGTGCTCAACCTCTTCCGGGACCAGCTCGACCGCTACGGGGAGCTCGCCTACACCGCGAAGGTCATCGCATCCTCCTTCGAACACCTGCCGGCCGGGGGATCGGTCGTGCTCGACGCCGACGACCCGCTGGTGGCGAGCCTCGGGCGTTCCGCGGGGAAGGCCGTCTACTACGGGGTCGAGGACCGGAGGCTCGATACCGGGAGGCTCGAGCACATCGCGGACTCGAGCGACTGTCCCGTCTGCGGCAGGCACCTGGATTACGAGGCCGTATACATGGGCCACGTCGGACTCTACCGCTGCGCGGGCTGCGGTTTCTCCCGCCCCGGTGTCCGCTACCGGGCGAGCCGGGTGGCGCTGGAGGGGTCCCGGGGAACCAGGTTTCTCCTCGGCACCCCCTCCGGTGAGCGCGAGGTCAGGATAAGGCTCCCGGGGCTCTACAACGTCTACAACGCGCTCGCCGCCGCGGCCGTCGCCGGCGAGGTAGGGGTGGGGTTCGAGGACATCACGCGTGGCCTGGAGTCCTTCAGGGGGGCCTTCGGGCGGGTCGAGCGGGTGCGGGCCGAGGATAGGGAGGTCTTCCTTTTGCTCATCAAGAACCCGGTGGGGTTCGACGAGATCCTGCGGACCTTCATGCTCTCCGGCGAGGCCACCCATGTCCTCATCGCCATAAACGACAACGACGCCGACGGGCGCGACGTCTCCTGGCTGTGGGACGTGAACTTCGAGATGCTCCGGGACGTCCGGGAGGGGCTCCCGCCTTTCCGGGTGAGCGGGATCCGGGCCCACGACATGGCCGTGCGCCTGAAGTACGCCGACCTTCCGGTAGGGGAGGTCGTCCCGGATCGCAGGGAGGCGCTGAAGAAGGCGCTCGGGGCGACGCCGCCCGGCGAGACGCTCTACGTGCTCCCCACCTACACGGCGATGCTCGAGATCCGCAGGGCCCTGAGCGACATGGGCTACACCCATCCTTTCTGGGAGGACAGATGAAGCTCACCGTCCACCATCTCTACGCCCGGATGATGAACCTCTACGGCGACCGGGGGAACGTGATCTCGATCGTCCGGCGCTGCGAGTGGCGCGGGATACCGGTCGAGGTCGTCGAGGTGAACCTCGGGGAGAAGCTGAGGCCGACCGGCTGCGACGTCTTCCTCTTCGGCGGCGGCCAGGACCGGGAGCAGGCGCTCCTGGCCGAGGACCTCTCCGGCAGCAAGGGTGCCGATCTGAGGGCCATCGTCGAGGACGGGGGCGTGATGCTCGGGGTGTGCGGCGGCTACCAGCTGATGGGCCACCACTACGAAACCCCCGAGGGGCAGAGGCTCCCCGGCATCGGCGTCTTCGACCTGTACACCAGGCCGCGCCGCCCCGACGAAGCCCGGCTCATCGGGAACGTGCTCGTCCGCACCTCTCTCGGCGGGGAGGAGCGGGAGCTGGTCGGTTTCGAGAACCACGGGGGGAGGACCTATCTCGGTGGTGTCGAACCGCTCGGCAGGGTCGTCTCGGGATACGGCAACAACGGCGAGGACGGCACCGAGGGGGCGCGCCGTCTCAACGCCTACGGCACCTACCTCCACGGCTCGCTCCTGCCCAAGAACCCCTGGTTCACCGACCACCTCATCGCGACCGCCTTGAGGAGGGTGGACGGCTCCTTCGAGCTCGAACCCCTGGACGACGGGCTCGAGGAGAGAGCCTTCCGGGCTATGGCCGAAAGGATCACCTCGGGAAGGGCGTGAGTTTCTAGCGTCCTCCACCCCTCCCTTCGAGCACCCGGAGCACCCGTCGGGCGCGGGGGTTCGTGGTCGAGATCCAGCGCATCAGCACCTCCCTGCGGGCGGCTTCGTCGAGCGGGTAGTCCTCTCTTGCCTCGGCACGGGCCCGGTTCGTGGCGTGAAAGAGCGTTATCGCGGCGGCGACCGAGATGTTGAGGCTCTGGACGAAGCCGCGCATGGGGACGACGAAGGTGCCGTCGACCAGCTCCAGCGCCCTCCCGGAGAGCCCCTCGTGCTCGTTGCCGAAGAGGAAGGCGGCTGGGCGGGAGAGGTCGACCTCCTGCAGGGGCACGGCGTTCCCGTCGAGTCGGCTCCCCCAGAGCCGGTATCCGCGTTCCCGCAGGAAGGATGCGGCCTCCTCGATGCTGCGGTGGCGGTGGATCGTGAGCCACCTGTCCGAGCCCTGCGTGATCCCGGGGCTGGGGGAGAATGGTTTCTCACCCTCGACCACCGAGACGTCCTGCACCCCGAAGGCCTCCGCCGAGCGCAGCACGGCCGCCTGGTTGTGCCCGTCGTCGACCGCCTCGAGCAGCACGGTTACGTAGCGGGTGCGGTTCTCGAGCACCTCGAGCATGCGCCGGGCCCGGCGGGGGCTGAGCATGCTCCAGAAGACCTCCCTGAGGTGCTCGTCCATCTCCTCAGAGACGGTAGTCGCCGGTGTGCGCCTCTTCCAGGTAACGGGCGAGCAGGGTGAAGGCGGCCTCGACGTCGGAGGCGGCCACCATCTCGTTCGGCGAGTGGACGTAGCGGGCCGGGACCGAGAGCGTTATCGCGGGGATGCCCCCGTGCAGCCGCTGCACGCCCCCTGCGTCGGTGCCGCCGCGCGGCAGGATCTCCATCTGGTGATCGATGCCCTCGCGCTCGGCTATCCTCCTCATGTGCTCGACCAGCTTCGGGTTGGAGATGAAGGAGGAGTCCATGATCTTTATGGCCACGCCTTTGCCTAGCTCGGCGACGCGATCTTCCTCCGCGCTCCCGGGCACGTCGAGCGCGAGCGTGATGTCGAGCGCGACGATCACGCTCGGCTCGAGGCCCCATCCGCTCGCTGCGGCCCCCCGCAGGCCGACCTCCTCCTGCACGGTCGCCACCGCGTGCACCGTGGCCTCGTTCGACCTCATCGCCCGGAGCGCCTCGTACATGACCAGCAGGCCCACCCGGTCGTCCATCGCCTTGCCCATGTAGCAGCCGCCGACTTTCTCGAGGGTGCGGTCCATCGTCACGTAGTCTCCGATGCGGACCTTGCCTCGCACCTCTTCCGCCGCCATCCCGAGGTCGACGAAGAACTCCTGCAGCTTGGGCAGCCGGTTCGCCTCCTCGCCCGCTACGTGCGGCGGCTTGCGGACGGGCTGCAGCGCCCCGCGCAGCCGTTCTCCCTCCCGGGTCGTAACGATCACCCGCTGGGAGATCATGTTCGCCGGGTCATGGCCGCCGACGGGCTGCAGCCGGAGGAACCCCTTGTCGTCTATCTGCCTGACGAGGAAGCCGATCTCGTCCATGTGCGCCGCGACCATCACCCGCACGTCCTCCCGGCCCTTCTTCGTCCCGATGACGCTGCCGAGCGGGTCGGTTCTCACCTCGTCGGTCAGCCCTCCCAGCACCTCACGCGCTATCTCGCGCTGCTCTTCCTCGCGCCCCGGCACGGAGGGCGTCTCGATCAGGCGTCTGAAAAGCTCCTCGTCGAGCGGCATCTATCCTTCTCCTTCTTGTCCGACCGGTCATGGGCCGGAAGAGAGCCTAGCAGCGCCGCCACGAACCGTCAAAGGGCTTCCGCCCGGCGCAGCGTCATGATCTCGACCGAGACCTCGACCTTTAACGGCTCCGGCATGCTCCCCAGGTGACGCCGGACTTCTTCCTCCTCGACGTGTCGGGCGGAGGGCCCCATCATGACGGCGTCCAAGGCGCTCTCGCGGCCGGTGTGGATGTAAAAATCCAGGCTGCGCCTGCGCAGCGGATCGAAGGATTTCGAGAGAGAGGCTTCGATCTGATCCGGCCTGTCCTCCTCCACAGAGAGCATGCCCGGAAGCGAGCTCAGGGGGCGCAGGTGATCCTTGCGCGCCGTCACGACGATGAGCACGCCGTCGGGCTCCAGGATACGCGAGATCTCGGCCGCGTTGCGCGGGGCGAAGATGTCCAGGACGAGCGCTACCGCGCCGTCCGCGACCGGGAGCTCTCTCCAGACGTCGCAGCCGACGGCTCCGATCCTGGGATTCGCCCGGGCGGCCCGACGCAGCGCCGCCGCAGAGGCGTCGAGCGTGAGCCCCCTCCATCCGGGCAGCGCCTCGAGCAGCCTCGCCAGGTAGTACCCCGTCCCCGCCCCGAGATCCACGACACATCCCTCTCTACCTCTCCGCAGGCCGAGCGCCCCGAGCGCCTCGGAGACCACGGCCTCCGCGATGGGATCGTAGAACCCCGACCCCAGAAAGCGCTCCCGCGCCGCGATCATGCGCGCCGAATCCCCCGTGTGCACGCGCCCCGGCGGGGCGAAGAGAGACACGTAACCCTGCCGGGCCACGTCGTGGCTGTGCCCGAGTCCGCAGTACAGAACGCCTTCGCCACCGCAAAGCGGCCCGTGACAGACCGGACAGCGCAGCAAGTGTACCACCGTATCGAGCATCTCGTCCTTCCACAGGATACAAGACGACAACCATCTATCAGAAAGTAGAATGCTTTGTAGGCTCAAAACGGGAGCTCGCGCCCCGCACGCGCGAGCTCATAGCAGAGCTGTTTCAATCCCTCATAGGTAGGCTCAAAACTTCGAGAGCGCACGATATGCGTTCTGGGCTGGAGCCGGTTTCAATCCCTCATAGGTAGGCTCAAAACCCGGCCCCGCCCTCCGCGCCGGGCCCTCCGGTTCACGTTTCAATCCCTCATAGGTAGGCTCAAAACCAGCGCCAGGACCGCGACGGAAAGGGCAGCCAGCGGAGGGTTTCAATCCCTCATAGGTAGGCTCAAAACCCATCTTCCGGTATGCCTCCTGCCGGGTCTTCCCCGAAGTTTCAATCCCTCATAGGTAGGCTCAAAACGAAGCTGTGGCGCAAGCAGGTTCTCCCCTACCGCGCGAGTTTCAATCCCTCATAGGTAGGCTCAAAACATGATATCCGGGAAGCCTGGCGTGCTGCCTTTTGAGCGGTTTCAATCCCTCATAGGTAGGCTCAAAACTCCTGAAGAAGATCGACGATCTCAGGAAGACCTACGGGTTTCAATCCCTCATAGGTAGGCTCAAAACGGATGGTGCGGCGTGGACCACTACGCGCCCGGCCGAGTTTCAATCCCTCATAGGTAGGCTCAAAACCGCATCACCCGATGAGACCGTCCCAGCCGGCGTCTCGTTTCAATCCCTCATAGGTAGGCTCAAAACCGACCGCCACCAGGCCGGCGATGGCCCCGATTGCGATCGGTTTCAATCCCTCATAGGTAGGCTCAAAACCAGGAATGTTCCCTGAAAAAGAAAGGACGACTATGGCTGGTTTCAATCCCTCATAGGTAGGCTCAAAACCGCCGACTACACGCTCGGCGTAGTCTATGCATACGAGTTTCAATCCCTCATAGGTAGGCTCAAAACGCCGGGTGACCGCTACGGCTTCCTCGCGTTCAAGTCGTTGTTTCAATCCCTCATAGGTAGGCTCAAAACTGCGGTTCGGCTCCCGGATCACCGCCCCTCCCCCCGCAGAGTTTCAATCCCTCATAGGTAGGCTCAAAACCCATACGTTCATCCGCCAGGCTCGCGTTATTCCGAGTTTCAATCCCTCATAGGTAGGCTCAAAACGCAAGCGGAGAGAGTATGGCGATGAGACCGGCGATCGGTTTCAATCCCTCATAGGTAGGCTCAAAACCGAGAAGGGAGGAGAAGAGACGATGAAGCGACTGCGTTTCAATCCCTCATAGGTAGGCTCAAAACCCGACGACGGCATCCGACCACGGCCCCGGCCCCGCGCTGTTGTTTCAATCCCTCATAGGTAGGCTCAAAACCCGGCCCCGCCCTCCGCGCCGGGCCCTCCGGTTCACGTTTCAATCCCTCATAGGTAGGCTCAAAACCAGCGCCAGGACCGCGACGGAAAGGGCAGCCAGCGGAGGGTTTCAATCCCTCATAGGTAGGCTCAAAACCGTCACGGAACTTCGCGTGTACGAAGGGTATGAAGTGTTTCAATCCCTCATAGGTAGGCTCAAAACTGCGTCGTACGTGCCGGCGTGGAGCGAGATCACCGGGTTTCAATCCCTCATAGGTAGGCTCAAAACGGGATCAGATCCCCGGCTCGTGGAAGAGCAACCCGCCTGTTTCAATCCCTCATAGGTAGGCTCAAAACAAGATCGTCGCTCGGGGAGCCGGCTACATCATCCGGTTTCAATCCCTCATAGGTAGGCTCAAAACAGGCTTCCGCCAGGGAGCCTGAGTTCGAGGTGCAGAGTTTCAATCCCTCATAGGTAGGCTCAAAACGTGGCCAATCTTCTTGCGAGCGCCCGCATTATTTCAGAGTTTCAATCCCTCATAGGTAGGCTCAAAACTAGTCGTCCTCTGGCTCATCCTGTGGCGGTGAGGTGAGCCACAGTTTCAATCCCTCATAGGTAGGCTCAAAACCCCGCGCCAGCGGTGGACACGGGGATGGGATACCACCGGTTTCAATCCCTCATAGGTAGGCTCAAAACGGGGGAAGCAGCGAAAGAGTATCTGCAGTCTCTTAGTTTCAATCCCTCATAGGTAGGCTCAAAACAGAGGGGAGGACAGGGACGCGCGAGGAGAGCTTTTCGTTTCAATCCCTCATAGGTAGGCTCAAAACGCCTCGTTCACGGCCTTGATCCGGCCGGTGGCATCCGGTTTCAATCCCTCATAGGTAGGCTCAAAACGGCGATGATGGCCTGCCCCGCCGTGACGGTCCACGCCGGTTTCAATCCCTCATAGGTAGGCTCAAAACGCGCGGTTTATCATCCGCGCAGCGGGATCCTCACGCTCTAGTTTCAATCCCTCATAGGTAGGCTCAAAACTCGTCTCCGGGCCAGGTCCTGATATCCTCCGGGACTCGTTTCAATCCCTCATAGGTAGGCTCAAAACGAAGCTCAAGGAGGTGGTGGGCCAGGACGAGTACAGTTTCAATCCCTCATAGGTAGGCTCAAAACGCGAGAGGGGAGGACAGGGACGCGCGAGGAGAGCTTTTCGTTTCAATCCCTCATAGGTAGGCTCAAAACGGGCCACGCTCCGGGCCGTGGGCGCCTGGGACCGCTAGTTTCAATCCCTCATAGGTAGGCTCAAAACGTCCGTTCCAGAAGGTCTCCGTCGCGGCGGATACCACCGTTTCAATCCCTCATAGGTAGGCTCAAAACCTCGTGGTCGATGGAAAGACACGTCCTCTCGTCCACCGGTTTCAATCCCTCATAGGTAGGCTCAAAACCAACGCCCAAATGCCGGTTTTGCAGCTATTTTGCGGATTCCTCCTTTCTCCCGCGACTTTCTTGCTCTTAAACCTGATTATAGAGCAAAGCGCTTGGGTAAGCCAGATCTTCGTGCGTCGATCTCCGGAGGGTGATGCGCTATCGGAGGTCGACGCGACTACAGGAAGCTGGTCTCCTGCTCTGAGCGGGAGGGGAGTCCGAGCTCTTCGGTGGAGAGATATCTCGTGCTGCGGAGCAGGTAGAAGCGCACGGCGTCTTCCTCGGGGTCTATGGCCTTGCTCACCTCGTGCTTGAGCTTCTTGTACTGTGCGGGGCTGAGTTCACCTTCGAGGACGGAGTTCTGGACGTGCTCGAGGTACTTGCGGCCAATCTTGAGCACTTTGACCACGCGCTTTACGTTGACGTCGTATACCATGATCACGTACACGCGCTCCTACCACCGGCTTACGAACGGCTCGTAAGGCTCGTCACCCATCAGGTGTTTCTCGAGTTTGTAGAGCTCCATCCGTATGAGGCGCCGATAGGAGACCGGGCGACCGAGTTTCGGGTGTTTGATGGTTTCTTTCAGGCGCGCCTCGTACGCTTCGATGAACGTTTTGCGTCCGTTTTCGTTCAGAAAGACCCCTTCCGTTCCCTTCAGGAAGTGCTTTGCCTGTATCGTACCCCGGTTGAGCAGGGAGAAGATCACCCGGTCCACGATGATGGGTTTGAAGATCTCGGCCACGTCGAGGTTGAGCGTGTAGCGGCGCTGGTTGGTGGTGTGCAGGTACCCGATGCGCGGGTCGAGGTGTGTGCGGTATATCTCGGAGAGCGCGGTGACGTAGAGCAGGCTGTTGCCGAAGGAGACGAGCGCGTTGATCCTGTTCGCCGGAGGGCGGCGGGTGCGCTTCTCGAAGCGGAAGTCTCCGCTCTTTACGATCTCGTCCCAGCAACCGTAGTACAGATCTCGGCAACCGCCCTCGAGCGCCATCAGTTCCTCCGTCGTGAGAGCCAGCGGGAGAGCCTCCTTCTTCGCCGCCAGCCCGGAGAGGGCGTCTTCCAGCTGTACGCCGCGCCGCGCGTAGTAGCCGAGCACCCGCTCCATGTTCGATATCGCCCCGCGCACGAAGGTTCGGGCCAGCTCGATGCGCTTCTCCGGATCGAGGTAGTGGGAGGCCTGCTGGAGCGTCATGTATCCCGAGGAATACTGCTCGCGCGGCATGTACGAGCCTGACCAGTAGCCGTAGTAGTTGTAGACGTGCAGCGGGATGGCGTTCTGCGAGAGGAAGACCAGGAGCTTCGTGTTCACCGAGATCTCGCCGAAGACGTGGATCTCACCCGTCGTCTCCACCGGCACGAATCGCCTGCCTCCGTCCGCCAGCGTGAAGCGCAGCGTGTTCTGCTGACGTTGCAGCTCTCCGGCGTTGAAGATGTAGATTGGCTTCCTCACGACCAGCAGTACTCCGCGTATGCGCACCTTCTGCAGAACGGGATTTTCCTGGCTGGAGGAGGTGTTCGTTTTTCGAGCAGTTCCTCTATCTCCGAGAGCGTGCGTTCGATCCTTGCAATCAGTTCGTCCGTCAGCTCGACCACTTCCCTCTTGCGTTCACTGGGGATGAGGATCTCTCCCGAAACCACCATGTTCTGCCGGGACAGACGCCATAGATAGTAGCCGAGCTGCAAACGGGCTGCGGACAGGTAGCGGGAAGACTTCTTCACCTCGGAGACGACGAGCCGGTCTCCCTCCCTGCGGACCCGGTCCAGCTTCATGCCCGGAAGGCTCAATTCCTTCATCGAGCGCTCGTAGTGTTCGAGCTGGTTGAGTCTCCCTTCGGATAGAAGCTCGAACTCCCTCTCCGGCTCCAGTTGATGAGCCATCAACCAGGCCTCGCGTGGACAAATCTCGTAGTACCAGACCAGCGTGCCTGTGATCTCGGCTTTCAAACGAAGATGTCTCCCTCCAGGATCAGTCCGGTCTCGGGATCGTAGTTGCCCGGGCGGACGATCCACCATGGATGTCTCCAGTACGGTTCATCTGGATTGTAGTTGCCGATGGGTTCGGCTATTTCACCCGGATGCCAGTCGTTTCTTGCCCAGACCGATACCGTAACCCGGGCGATTCGTCCGGCAAGCTTGCGTAGCGAGCGGCGACGTTCCCAGCGGTCCTTGATCTTCAGTGCTTCTTCCAGCTCTGATTGCAGGTCGCCTTCGTCTCTCTCTGCCACGATCAGACGTACCTGGCAGTCCCTCTCACCTCGCAGAAGAACCTGTATGTTGGGTTGTTGCTTGGCCAGAGAGGCCCAGTTAAGGGTATGTGTCGACCCGAGGTTCTTCCCACTTCGCAATCGCGAGAAGTATTCTTCACATACACAGAGCACATCCTCTTCGAGTATGCTGTCATAAGGTTCGAGAACACTGCGCGTTTCATCGAGCCTCACGTCCGGGCTACCGCGGCCCACCGTGTACACCATCTCGGCGAAAGGTCGGTGCGCGTCGTTGGTCAGATGGTATATTTCCACGTCTTTGCGCGGCTCGGCCCCGTTCCGATTGCAACGGCCCGCGACCTGGATCAGGCTGTCCAGCGGCGCGAAGTCCCTCATCACCAATCCCATGTCTATATCCACCCCGGCCTCTATGACCTGGGTGGAAACGACCAGGCAGGGATCTCGCGAACTTTTTATTTTTTCTATGACGGCGAGTCTGTCTTTCGGCGTTATGTCTGCGGAGAGTAGATGGATTGGGGTCTTCCATTCTTCGTAGAGGATCTTCCAGAGATCTCGAGCGCTGGCTCTTGTATTCAGCGTGATCAAAACACGTTCCTCTTCCAGTTCGTTCTGACGTGCGAGTAAGCTCTCTGCAAACTCGTTCAGGGTCATAGAGCGTTTGTGTTTGAGCGATAGACGGTAGCGGCCGAAAGCCCTGTAGTAGAGAGTGGGATCTTCGATCAGGTTCTCGGTTCCCGTTACGAAGCCTGGTTGTGTGGCGGACATGAGGATGGCGGTGCTGTTCAGATGCTGTGTCAGACCTTGCAGCGCGTGGTCGAGTGGATCCCACAGTTGCGTGGGTAGGGTCTGCACCTCGTCGAAGACGAGCACGGCATCCGCCAGGTTGTGGAATCTCATCTGATATCTGGTGCGGTCGTCGAACAGGGAAAGAAGAAACTGATCGAAGGTCGTGATGACTATCTCCGAGTTCCAGGTGTCCAGGAAGAACTCGGCATCTCGCTCGTTCTCGGTGTCGTAGATGCGCTCGCTGAGGCTGTGGCTTTGCATTAACGTGGAAGGGGGAGGGTGCCCGAGTAGCTCGCCGTAGACCTGCGCTGTTTGATCTATGATCGAGAGAAAGGGCAGAACCACGAAGATGCGCCGGGCTCGACCTTCTGATGCGGCAGCTTCGCGCAGGCTCAGGGCCAGGCTCGCCGCCGTCAACGTCTTGCCCAGACCCGTGGGCAAAGCCAGAGTCCACAAGCGCTGATGGGGATTTTCGCGGATCTTCTTCAAGGTTTCCTCTCGAGCCTGTGAGCGCAGAGCATTGATCGGTGATTCCCCAGAGCCTCGCAGATAGTCGTTCACCAGCGTGGGAGGCAGGTATTCCTTTGGGACGCTCCTGTAATCGGTTTTTCTGTCGGCGGACAGTACCAGAAAGGCCTTGTCCGCTTCCAGCAAGACGCTGAACGCGAACTGCATCTTCAACCGGTCCGCGACCGCTTCCCGAAGATGCGTGCGTGCTTTTTCCCGCAGGTTTTCGATGAGCCTCTCCGCCACGTCATAAGCATCATCGCAGAGCCCTGGGTTGCCCAGTATCTCTTCTAGTGAAAAGCCCGTGAATTCAGAGATTTCCCGAGCCGGTATCCCGGCCGCCTGCTCTTCGATTATTTCCGCCCACTCGTCGCTCAGCAGGAAGTGGTCGGTGAGGCGGTGGGCGTTCGGAAAACCCGAGTGATGGCCGAGCACTGCCGCGGCCACGCACAGCGTCCAGAACGGGTCGCGACCCATGCCATCTCCCAGCAATAGGGTCACGGCGAACCCGACGGGCGTATGGGCCTTCTTGTTGCGTTCGCCACGGTAACCTTCAGGGGCTCGGATGTACTCCTGGAAGGCAGGGCTGGCCTTGCCGAGGTCGTGCAGGCTTACGATTTCCGAGATCAATCGCTCACGCGCAGGGTCGGGTGCGTGCAGACAAAGTATTGACCTCGCCGCCTCTCTCACCTCCGCGACGTGTTCGGACAGTAGCTTGTCTGGGTGAGATAGAAATTCCTGGGCGCGCTTCTCTGTCACAGGAATATCACCGTCTTGGTTTCTCGGGGGGTGCGCACCTCGTAGGCTTCATCGGCACGCACCGGGATGGGGAGGCCGGACCTTTCGATCAGGTATTCTGCATGTGTGAAGACCCGGTCTTCGGTGACCGCGCGCGGCATTCGAAGGGGCAGGATTGCCATGGGCTCTCCGTTGGTTGAAGCTTCGAGCATCCGTCGACCGTCCAGGGTCGCGCCTTCTCTTCTGGCTACGCTGGAACAAAGGATCTCGCTGCCTGCCGGCAAAGCGCGGGCCGTTCCCTCTGCAACGAACTCGAGCCGGGCGATCATCTCGCTGAGGCCCATGCAGGGCGAGTAGTGCCAGCGGCGCTCTCGCATCCGGAGCACGAACTCCTCGTGATGCTCTTCGGGTAGACAGGCCGTTACGGTGTAAGCGGGGTTGAGGAGCCACTCCTGCTTGATCAAGGTGGCCTTCTCGCCGGTGGAGCTGCCTTTGGCTCCGGCCTTTACCTTTCTGGGCAGCAGAGCCGGCGGGTCTTTGCGAAGTTTTACCCGGTGCCAGTGGGTTCGTGGGATGCGCCCCGAAACGGCGATCATCGCGTCCTTCAACTCGACCTGCGGCGTATCCTTCTCGAGCCCCAGGACCGCACCGATCATGCCGAGCAACGCTGTACGGGGTGGCACCGGATAACTCAGGGCGCTGGCGCTCGCCTCGGCCCTCAGAAAGTGACCGAACCGCCCCGTATACTTGAGGACAACAACCGGCCTGGTGTCCTGGCTATCGATCATCTTCTCCCGGGCCGTCGAAGTTGATGTGCCTCACCTCAAAACTTGCAGAACCTTTGAGAAAGTCCTCGTCCCCGGGTGTGAGTTGCAGATCGGGATGTACATCGTACTCTACCCGCTCGACGTGGTGCGCATATTCTTCCAGACGATCCCGCAGGAGCGCGAGATCCACGACGTAATCCAGCGGACTGCTCCACGATTCGGGTGCCTTCTGGCCGTCTACAGCCTCGAGCCTTACGTAATCCAGCAGTCTGCCGAGCTGAAACTCCGAGCCGGGCTTGTATACGATGTTCACCAGCAACCGGGGCACCTGGCCGGCCTTCGTGCGGGTGTTGCCTGCGGAGCGTACGCCCTTCCACAGGGCGTGCAGCAGCTTTGCGTAGTCTTCGTCGGTGAAGAGCGACTTCGCGGCGCTGTGCTCGTTGGCGATCCCGTTGAAGCCAATGAGGCCGTAGCGCAACACGAAATTCTCGGTAAAGGTACCCTGCCGTTTCTCCTCGGCGCTACCGAAGATGCTGGTTCCGCGGATGTCCACTTCCTGGGCTGGATGGATCACTTCTCCTTGTTCGATCTGAACAGCGCCCGTGAGGGTTTTGGGTTCCGGCTTCCATTCACGAGGCCTGACGCCCGCCTCCTTCTCTTCGCCTTTCTTGAAGGCCAGCGTGCTGCCGAACATCCGGGCGTCGATGAAAGAATCCAGGATGATCTGCACCAACTCTTGTCCGTCCGCCTCCCGCTTCCCCTTCTGCTCCAGGTAGGCCCCGACACGCCCGGTAAGGTTGGTCGTCCGGCCCTCGATGCTGTCCACGAGGATGTCGTGGCCCTGCATCTTGAGGAAGTCCCGGACGAAACGCTTGAGCCGCACGTCGCTGACGTAGTAGGTGCCGTCGGGCAGGATGCGCGGGCGGTTCTCGTCCGGGTCGCCGTTCGGGTTGCCCATGCGGATGTCGTAGCAGAAAAGGAACTCCCGTCGGGAAGTAAGGGTGTCTTGCGCGATCACGCGATCTCCTCTCTCTCGTCGCTGGTCCTGGTCGGCATGAATGTCCTGCTCAGCGATTGGCCGAGCAGCAGAAAGTAACCGGTCTCGGTCTGGTTCAGCTTTATGTCGGTGCCGAGGATGGTGCCCAGGTGTCCCAGTTCCTCGATTATGTCTCGAACGTCGGGGCTCGACTCGGTGCCGTAGGTCAGGAGTTTCTCCCGGATTTTGACGTACAGCTCGGGCAGGTCTCTGCCGGTCAGGGTGAAGCGCTTGAGCCAGGGTAGAGCGTTGGCTCCGACGTTGACCCCGCGCGCGGCCTGGACCTGCATGAGCTTCCCGAACAACGCCCCCAGAAGAAACGCGTACGCTTTCTCTGGCGTGTCTATGCCGGTGCGCCCGTCGGCATCGGCGAAGAACCCGCGGAGCCGTTCGGTCTGCGGCTCGTACCGCCATCCATCCATCATCGGGTACACCCCCAGTCTTCGCAGGAAGTAGATGAAGCGACACAGGTGTCGCACCCAGCCGGCCATCGTGAGGTAGGCATCTCCCTTCTTGCTCCTCCCTTCGTTGATCAGACCGTAAGAACCTCGCTCCAGCGCATCCAACAGATACGCTTCGGAGATGTCTCGGACTTCCTCCCAGAACCTCTCGACCGGAACCTGACGGCTGTGGTAAGCCGCGGCTGCCGTGTCTCTCTTGAGCTCGAAGAGCCTTGAGCCTTTGTTGGCCTTCTCGGTTCGTTTGCCACCGGGGTGTTTCAGCAGCTCGTTCAGGTAGTTGAAAGCGACGTCCAGCCTCAGCTGCTCTCCGTACTCGAGCTCGGGAAACGGTGCAGACCGGTCTTTGTTCACCTCGTTGACCACCTCGGAGATGGCCCGCAGCCGTGAGGGTAATACGTCCGTAACCATCCCGCGCACGTTCTCCAGCTTCTGTCCGAAGTCCGCCCACAGGATGGTTATGCTCGTGACCACGTCCTCCTCGTTCGCCATGCTTTCGAGCTTCCTCTCCTGACGGACAAGTGGTTCTCCCTTGCTGACTTTCGGGACGTAGTTGTCTTCGACCCATCGTATGAATCTCAGGCGTTTATCAGGGTCCAGGGTGGTATAGGGCACGAGCAGGGCGCGTTCCCCGGCGACACGGGCCAGGAAGCGGTCGCGCACGTGGTAGGAAAATACGTACAGTAGATCTGCGACCTCCGCAGAGAGCGCGAACTTCTTCCACGCGGCTCCATCGTCGAGGCCCGGGAAAACGCCGAGGCGATCCGCGTTGCTCAGGTTCAGCCCGGCACCGGCCAGGGCGTTGGGGTAGACCGTCCCGCGCATGTTGCTCAGCGCGCACCGTCCGTCGTCCACGGGCTTTAGCTTGCCGGTCGAGTACTTCTCTCTTGCCAGGATGGATCTCAGGTACTCGATGTACGCGTCGACCTCGCCGGGAAGCCTTCCTTCGGGGTCCAATACGCTGAGGAAGCAGGTTTGACGCTCCGGAATCTCACGGATCGCCAGGCCGAGAGCGTGGGTACCGTCCTCGAACACTACTCCCCGGAAACGTAGCTTGGGTCGCGAGAGGACCGTGGTCACGTATTTGAAGTAGTCGGCCCACGGTTCACCCGAATCCGCTATTTCGCGGAAGTCCTTCAGCGTGGTGTCGTTGATCTTCTGTGATGGACCAGGGCCTTTGGATTTGTCGTGGGTGCGTTTGATCACCGGGCCCAACGCACCCGATTGTGAACCGGTGGATTGAACGAAGGGCAGGCGCAGTTCGTCTCCTTCTCTGCGTTCGCGCTGCTCCAGAACGGATACCTGCGAATCGCAGGGATCCGGCCTGAGCACGTAGAAGTTGGGAGACATCGAATCGCGCGCCGCTTCTATGAGATACGGAAACAGAAGCTCCGGATTCTTTTTGCGCACACGCAGATACCATTCCCACGGCTCGGATTCGTTTTTGTCGTAGGGTAAGCGTTCGCGCAGGTAATCCAGCGCGATACGGCTCATGGCTTCAAGCAATCCTCTTGTCCTCCTGGTTGTTCCGTTTGATCACTTCAAACATCCCGAACCCCGCCGAGTTCTTGCTTCCCAAGCCGGTGTCGTAGGCGAGCTGCAGGTACGGACGGGGCATCTTCAGCTCGTAGAGGCCCATCCAACCCTTGACGACGGTGCCCTTGAAGCGCAGGACCTTCTGGTCCGCGCTCCGCACCCGGTACGGCCTGATGCTCGCCTCTTTCAGATCCTCCTCGGGGTCTGTGTCCCAGCCCAGCGCCAAAACCTTGCGTTTGATGTTGTCCACCAGGGACTTGCGCCACTCCTCTTCGTAAGGTGAGTAGTAATAGGTCTTCTTTTTGCCATCGGGTGCGGCGAGCGTCGTGTAGGCGGTGATGGGGGAGAGGGCCCTGACGATCACGGGCTTCCCCCCGTTCATCTCTGGCTCGGGCTCCACGGCGACCTCTTCCACGAGGCAACTCCTCCTGCCGAGCTCCACGGATGGTTTCCTCAGCAGGTGCTCCCCCAGCGAGCAGAGCACGTCCGGGTCGGCCGAGGAGAGGTAGAAATGGGCTCCCCGCAAGAAGCGTACCTTGCCCTTCGAGATCTCACGCTTCCCGAAGAGCCGGGAGAAGACGAAGAGCTTGAAGCGTCGCTTCTCGTAGGCGTGTCCCTCCTCGTGCAACCAGCCTGAGAGGGCCCGGTCGAGGTTAGCGTAGATGAACCCCTGCAGGGTGCTGTTGTACTGCAGGGGAAGGCACAGGATGCCATCTTCAGGCGAAAGAGCAATCTTGAGTCTCAAAAGCCCCCTCCTCTTTGGGAGTCAAACTATTTATTTACCGGTAATTATGCGTAACGGAGCACCCCGCACAAGAGGTTTTGCGGGGTGCGGCGGGAAAAATGGCCAGGTGGCCAGGGGTTCAGTGTCGTTCGGTCGTGGCCTCGAGCGAGCGGATACGGTTTATCGCCGCGGCTATCTCCTGCGGGCGGGGGAGGCTCATCTGGCCGGGGTGGCCGCGGAAGCCGCCCAGGGAATCGAGTCCTCCGGTCTCAAGGCCCGTGATCGCCGCCTCGACGACCTCCCTTACCGCCCGGCTCTTGCCGGAGGAGGCGAACTCTCCGATGATGCGTGCTATGGCCTCGGTCTGGCCGGGCTCGGCGAGCTGCTCGACGTAGGAGAGGTCGACCCGCTCGCGGCCGAGCTCGATGGTGGAGAGTCCTTTGCCGCGCGCCGTCTCGCGCCGGCCGCGCCTGAGGTCTATGGAGGTGGCCCGGACGCGCCTACCTTTCGGGAGCGAGACGTGTCCGTCGCCCTCGATCTTGACCGGGAAGCGTTCGGTCACCTCGCGCGCCCGGTCGGTCGCGTCGTGGGGGTGGTAATCCTCCATCAGGATCACGCGGTCGGCCACGTCGAGGTACGCCCCGACGCCGCCTATGACCACGACCGTCGAGACGCCCAGGGTGTTGTACAGCGGGCGCGCCAGGTCGACGAAGGGGGTTATGGGCTCCTTGCGCACCAGCTCGCGCATCCTCTCGTCCCGGATCATGAAGTTCGTCGCGCTGGTGTCCTCGTCGACCAGAAGCAGCGAGGTTCCCACCTCGAGCGCCTCGGCGATGTTCGCCGCCTGGGAGGTCGAGCCGGAGGCGTTCGGCGTGGAGAAGTTCTCGGTGGTGCGCCCGCCGGGCAGCTCGCCGATGGTCCCGGAGATGTCCACCCCGGCGACGCTGCGGCCGTCTTCGGCCCGGATCTTCACCGCGTCCTCGCGGGTGACCACGAGCTCTCTCCCGTCACCGGGGACGTGGTCGTAGACGCCCCAGGAGAGCGCCTCGAGCAGCGTGCTCTTGCCGTGGAAACCCCCGCCCGCGATGAGCGTGACCCCCTCCGGGATGCCCATCCCGGTGATCTCGCCGCGGTTGGGGAGCTCGACGGTCACCCTGAGCTCCTCCGGGCTTTCGAAGGGTACGGCGCCGCCGGTGAGCGGCCTGTCGCTCGCCCCGCTCTCCCGCGGCAGTACGGCCCCGTCGGCGACGAAAGCCACGAGCCCGAGGGAGGGGAGCATGCCGCGCAGGCGCTCGGCGTCCTCTATCGTCTCGACGTGGAAGCGGGCCGCCTCCTCGTCCACCCCGGCCGGGACGAGCGAGGCTCCCACCACCTTGGGGAGCTCGTCGAGCAGGACCGCACGGGCGGCGCGGGCGTCGACGGTGCGGCCGCGCGCGGGGAGGCCCACCGCCATGCGCGCCTCCACGTAGTCTCTGTGCACGACCATCGAGGTGCGCGGCAGCACCACCTGCGAGGGGCGCTGTATCTCGACCCGGCCGCTACCGCCCGAGCCGCGGTTCCCGCGCACGATCTTGCGGATGGCCGCGTCCACCCTGCGCGTCAGGAAGTCCTCCAGGGCGAATTTGCGCACCGGGTTGGAGAACAGCGCCGGGTCGAAGCGGTTGTCCCGGGTGCGGACGCGGATGAGCGAGGGCGGGGCGAAGGGGTCGCGCTGTACCCTGTCTATCGTCAGGGTGAACCGCTCGAAGTCGTAGGAGCCCTGCAGGTCCTTGTAGGCCCCGTACCCTCTGCGGTCTATCCGGTCGAGTATGCTCCTAAGCCGGTTCATCTCCTCCTGAGCCTCCCTTGAGCCGGTAGAGCGGCTTGTCCGGACGTCCGCTCTCGAGCCGCTCTATCACGCCTTCTCGCTCCAGGTCGTCCAGCGTGCGTCGGATCTCACGCTTGTCCTCACCCGTGATCCTGTGCCAGTCGGTCGTCGAGTAGAGCACGCCTTTGGGGATGGCCCGCAGCACCTGCAGGATCTTGCCCCTGACGTCCCCCGCCATCAGAGGCCCATCTTCGCCTGCGCGCTCGCGAGGATCGGACGGGAGACCTCCCGGGCCTTCTCCGCCCCGCGCTCGAGCAACTCATCGAGCCCGCGCGGATCGTCGAGCAGCGCGAGCGCCCTCTCGCGCACCGGGGAGAGGACCTCGACGATGGCCTCGGCGAGATCCTGCTTGAACTGGCCGTAGCCCCTGCCCCGGTATTCATCCTCGATCTCCTCGACCGGGCGGCCGGTCGTGGCCGAGTAGATGTCGAGGAGGTTGGTTATTGCTGGCTTCTCGGGGGACGCTTTGATCTCGCTGCCCGAGTCGGTGACGGCGCGGCGGACCTTGCGCCGGATCGCATCCGGCTCGTCCAGGATGGAGATGTAGCTCCCCGGCCGCGGGGAGCTCTTGCTCATCTTCTCGGTCGGATCATCGAGCGCCATCACCCGCGCCCCGCTCTTCATGATCATCGGCTCCGGCACGACGAAGGTCTCGCCGTAGAGGTGGTTGAACCTGCGGGCGAGCGTGCGGGTGAGCTCGAGGTGCTGCCTCTGGTCGTCGCCGACCGGCACCAGCTGGGCGTTGTAGAGCAGGATGTCCGCGGCCATGAGCACCGGGTAATCGAAGAGGCCCGCGCTCGCGCTCTCTGTCCCTTCTTTCCTGGTCTTGTCCTTGAACTGGGTCATCCGCGAGAGCTCCCCGAAGCGCGCGATGCCGTTCAGCAGCCAGCACAGCTCGGCGTGCGCCGGGACCCTGCTCTGCCGGAAGATGACGCACCGCTCGGGGTCGAGCCCGGCCGCCAGGTATATCGCGGCGACCTCCCGGATCTTCCTCCTGAGCTCCTTGGGGTCCTGCGGCACGGTGAGCGCGTGCAGATCGACGATGCAGAAGTAGTTCTCGTAGTCGTCCTGGATGGCGACCCAGTTCTTGAGCGCCCCCAGGTAGTTGCCGATGTGGAGGTTCCCGCTCGGTTGTATCCCGCTGAAGACCCGCGCTCTCCGTTCCCGCTCCATCTTCTCTCCAGAGTGCTCCAAGTGTTCTGTTCTACGGATTCACCGGGAGCGCCGTGGACGTTCGCGCTCCCTCTTCGATGAGACTTCTTCCTTCGGAGGTGTGGGATGACCGGCCGCTAGCGCGGCCACCGGCGCGGGTGCCTCTCGTCTTTCGGCGGGGTCGGATCCAAAACGTCCTCCTCGAAACTCTCGCGGAGCGTGCAGCACACGAGTATAACTTCGGCCGGCCTCAGCGTCATCCCTGTCCGGGCGTATCTCCGCCCCTCAGGCTCATGAAGACCCCGCGCGCCTCGGCGATCAGAGCCCCGTCCTCCGCCCGCCGGATCTCGCCGCGCGAGATTATTCTGCGCCCCCGGCTGCTCTCGACCCACCCCCTGACCTCCACCGTCTCGCCGGGCTCGAGCGGCCGGCGGAAGGTGGTCTCCATCTTCGCCGTCACCGCACCCTCCCGCTCGTTGTAGACGGCCTGCGCCAGCACCTCGTCCAGAAGCGTCGCCACGATCCCGCCGTGCACCATGTTCGGATAGCCCGAGTGCGGCTTCTCCGGGGTGAAGAGCGCCCGCGCCACCCCTCCTTCCTCGAACTCTATATCCAGGTGCAGCCCGATGGGGTTCTCGGCCCCGCACCCGAAGCAGTACGCCGGAGAATAGGTCCTGTACTCTTGCGCCACCGATACACCTTCTCTTCGAAAAAGCTTCTTCTCCTCGAAAACCAGCCCGTCCGGATATACCAGAAACCACCCCGGCCTGCAGGAGGCCTACCCCCCGAGCGACGCCGCGATCTCCCGCGCCGCCGCAACCACCGACCCCGCGAGCCGCTCCCCGGGCCGCTCCCCGAGCCGCGAGAGCGGGCCGCTCGCGCACACCGCCGCGAGCAGCCTGCCCCCCTCCCCGAAGACCGGCGCGCTCACGCTCCCCACCCCCTCCTCCCGCTCGGCCGTGCTCTCCGCCCACCCGCGCTCCCGAACCTCCGCGAGCTCGCCGGCCTCTCTATACCTCTCTCCGTCCTCCGACCACGCGAGCAGCACCTTCCCCGCCGAGCCCCGCCCGAGCGGCAAAACCGCCCCCACCGGCACCGCATCCTTGAGCCCGCTCTCCCGCTCGGCCGCCGCCACGCACACCCGGTGGTCCCCCTCCCGCACGTAGAGCTGCGTGCTCTCCCCCGTCTCGTCCCGCAGCCTCGCGAGCACCGGCCCCGCCGCCTCGACCAGCCCGACGCTCCCCACCGCCCGGCTCCCCCACCCGAGGAGCCGCATCCCCAAAGCGTACCGCCCCTCCTCGCGTACCACCAGATGGTGCGCCTCCAGCGCCGAGAGCAGCCGGTACGCCGTCGGTCGCGGCAGACCCGTCCCCCCGACCACCCCGGCGAGGCTCGCCGGTCCCTCCTCCGAAAGGAAGCTCAGGATCGCCACCACCCGGTCCAGAACCCCGACCCCGCTCTTGCTTTCTCCAACCACCTTCTCTAAACTGTCCATGTGATGGACAGACTATCTCATTATGTGAGACGGATCAAGAGGGCCGGCGGTGGCGCTTGAGTGGGACGCGGCCTCCTACGAGGCGCTGGCGGACCCGATGACGCGCTGGGGGGAGGAGTTTCTCGGGGGGATCGCGCTGCGGGGGGACGAGGTGGTCGTGGACGCCGGGTGCGGGACCGGGCGTGTCACGGAGCTTCTTCTGGGGCGGCTGCCGGAGGGGCGGGTGGTCGCGGTAGACGCCTCGCGGGAGATGGTCGAGGCTGCGGGGAGGCGCTTTGCTGGGGAGGGGAGGGTGCGGGTTCTGCGGCAGGATCTGCTGGAGCTGGATATCGGGGAGGAGGCGGACGTCATCTTCTCGACGGCGACCTTTCACTGGATCCCGGACCACGCCAGGCTCTTCCGCGCCCTCGCGCGCAATTTGAAGCCCGGCGGGACGCTCGCCGCGCAGTGCGGCGGGGCGGGCAACATCTCGCGGGTCGGGAGGGCGCTGCGGGGGGTCATGGAGGAGGAGCCGTTCCGGGGGTACTTCGAAGGCTGGGAGGACACCAAGCACTACCCGGCCCCGGAGGAAGAGCGGGCGTTGCTCCAAGAGAGCGGGTTCGTGGAGGTCGAGGCCCGGCTCCTGGAGAAGCCGACGCCTTTTGCGGGCGAGGAGGCGCTCGCGCGGTATCTGGAGGCGGTCATCCTGCGCGCCCACCTGATGCGGCTACCCCGCGGGATGCGCCGTCCCTTCGCGCAGGCCGTGGCGGGGAGGATGGCCAAAGAAGAGGGGCTCGAGATCGACTACGTTCGCCTCAACATGCTGGCGAGGAAGAAGGAGGCAGATGATGAGTAGGCCGAAGACGCTCGCGGAGAAAGTCTGGGAGCGGCACGTGGTGAGGAGCGGCGAGGGGGAGCCCGACCTGCTGTACGTGGATCTTCATCTCGTGCACGAGGTCACGAGCCCGCAGGCCTTCGAGGCCCTGAGGCTCGCCGGGCGGAAGGTCAGGAGGCCTGACCTCACGCTCGCCACGATGGACCACAACGTCCCGACCGAGGGTCTGGGGCTCCCGGTCAAAGACAGGATCTCCGCCAAGCAGATGGAGGCGCTCGAGAAGAACTGTCGGGACTTCGGGATAGAGCTCGAGGCGTGGGGCACTCCGAAACAGGGGATAGTGCACATGATCGGGCCGGAGATGGGCCTCACCCAGCCCGGGATGGTCATCGTCTGCGGCGACTCGCACACCGCCACCCACGGCGCCTTCGGGGCGCTGGCCTTCGGGATCGGCACGAGCGAGGTCGAGCACGTCCTGGCCACCCAGACGCTGCCGCAGCGCCGGCCGAAGATGATGGCGGTAACGGTCGAGGGAGAGCTTCCGGCGGACGTGACCGCCAAGGACCTCATGCTCGGCATCCTCAACAGGATCGGGACCGGCGGCGGGGTCGGGCACATCATCGAGTACCGCGGCGAGGCGGTCCGCTCGCTCTCGATGGAGGGCCGGATGACCGTGTGCAACATGTCCATCGAGGGCGGGGCGCGTGCCGGCATGATCGCCCCGGACGAGAAGACCTTTGAGTACCTGGAGGGCCGCGAGTACGCGCCGAAGGGTGAGGCCTGGGAGGAGGCCGTCGAGTACTGGAAGACCCTGCCGACAGACGAGGGAGCGACCTTCGACAAGGAGGTCGTCATCGACGCCGCCGAGCTCCGGCCCTACGTCTCCTGGGGCACGACCCCCGCGCAGACCGTCCCGCTCGACGGGGTCGTCCCCGAGCCCGAGAACGAAGCCCACGAGCGGGCCCTGAAGTACATGGGCCTGAAACCGGGTACGCCCATGAGAGAGATCGAGGTCGACACCGTCTTCATCGGGTCGTGCACCAACGCCCGGATAGAGGACCTGCGCGCCGCCGCTCGCGTCCTCGAAGGACACAAGGTCAAGGAAGGCATCCGGGCGATGGTCGTCCCCGGCTCGATGCGCGTCAAGAAGCAGGCCGAGGAGGAGGGGCTCGACGAGATCTTCAAGCAGGCCGGCTTCGAGTGGCGGGCCGCCGGGTGCTCGATGTGCCTCGGGATGAACCCGGACAAGCTCTCCCCCGGCGAGCGTTGTGCCTCGACCTCCAACCGCAACTTCGAGGGGAGGCAGGGCAAGGGCGGCCGGACGCACCTGGTGAGCCCGGTCGTCGCGGCGGCCACGGCGGTGATGGGGCGCTTCGCCTCCCCGAGCGAGCTCGGCGTACTGGAAGGAGTGTGATGATGGATCCGGTGAAGAAGGTCGAGGGCAAGGCGCTCCCTTTGGGCTACTCCGACGTGGATACCGACCAGATCGTACCCTCCGACGCCCTCAAGCGCATCGAGCGCACCGGCTTCGGCAGGTTCCTCTTCTCCGAGTGGCGTGAGAACCCCGACTTCGTCCTCAACAAACCCGAGCACGAAGGAGCGGTCGTCCTCATCGCCGGGGAGAACTTCGGGTGCGGCTCGAGCCGCGAGCACGCCGTCTGGGCCATAAAGGACTACGGCTTCGGGGCCGTCATCGCACCCTCCTTCGCCGACATCTTCAAGAACAACTGCACCAAGAACGGCCTCCTCACCATCGAGCTCCCCAAAGAGAAGGTCGAGGCCCTGCTCGAAGCGGTGAGAGAAGACCCCGAGGCGAAGGTGACCGTCGACCTCGAGAGCCGCACCGTGAAGGGGCCCGGCCTCGAGGAGAGCTTCGAGGTCGACGACTTCGTCCGCTACCGGCTCTTAAACGGCCTCGACGACGTCGGGCTCACCCTGCAGCACGAGGAGGACATCGAGGCTTACGAGAAGCACCGCCCGGGGTACATGCCGAGTATCAGGTAGCTCACGGACCTTGGACTTCTACGAGAGGTGGCGCTGGAACCAGTCGAGAGCGGCTCCGGCGGACTCGTCGAACCCCGTGGTATAGGCGTCGAAGTGTCCCCCGGGCAGGATCACGAGCTTCTTCGGTTCCAGCGCCTGCTCGTAGGCTTCGATCGCGAGGTCGGTAGGCGTCAGGATGTCGTTCTCGGCGACCGCTATCAGGAGGGGAGTCGGTGAGATCCGCCGGATGTACGCCTCCGGGCTGTAGGCGATAAACTGTTCTATGGACTCCAGGGTAACCCGGTTCTCCCAGTTTGGAGCCATCTCCTCGTGGGTCCGGGTGAACCACTCGTACGAATCAGCAGTGGGGAGGGCGCAGTTGCGGTCTTCGGCGACCACCGGCACGTAGTTGATCTCACCGGAGGTGAAGCGCCGCTCGCGGTCCTGCTCCAGGGCCTTGAGTAGGGCGGCCACGTCTTCGTCCACCACTATGCGGTGCAGGTTCTTCCAGCCGTCTATGAGCGGCACCTGAGCCACGACGCAGCGCACCCGCCGGTCGAGCGCTCCGACCACCAGTACGTGACCGCCGCTGTATGAGGTGCCCCAGATGCCGATGCGTTCCCCGTCCACCTCGGGTTGTCGGCGGGCGAAGGTTATGGCGTTCTGGTAGTCTTCGATCTGTTCCCACGGGAAGAGCCGTCCCCTGGGTTCCCCATCGCTGTCTCCAAAGTAGCGGTAGTCGAAGAGGAGTACGGTGAAACCTGCGCTCGCAAAATGCTCAGCGAAACGCGTCAGGTACATCTCCTTGACCGCGCTGAACCCGTGCGCCATGACGATCGTGGGCGCTCCTTCGTCGCCGGAATCGTCCGGCGCGTATAGCCACCCCCGGCATGTCAGCCCCCCGCTCTCGAACTCCACGTTCCTTCGCACCGTACCTCCTTTCCCAAATACAATCAAAATATATCAGAAATAATTCATGCTACATGAATTTGTATAGTGATTGGCATGACTTTTGTCGTAGCTTTGAGGCGGCGATACGATGGGCATGATCTTATGAGAGGAGGGCGGATGCTCGACGTTGCGATAATGGTCGAGGGGCAGAACGGGATCAGCTGGGAGCGCTGGAAGCGGCTGGTACGGGCGGCGGAGGACTTCGGGTTCTACGGGATCTTCCGCTCGGACCACTTCACGAACCCCTCCGGACCCGTGCTGGAGTCGCTCGAGCTGTGGTCCTCGCTCGCCTGGGTCGCGGACAACACCGGGCGCATCGAGTTCGGGCCTCTCGTGACCCCGGTCTCGTTCCGCCACCCCGTGATCACGGCCTGGCAGGCCGCGGCCGTGGACGACCTGGCCGGCGGGCGACTCAGGCTCGGGCTCGGGGCCGGCTGGCAGGAGCGCGAGCACGAGGCCTTCGGGTTCGACCTGCTCGACGTACCGGAGCGTTTCGCCCGCTTCGAGGAGGGGCTTGAGGTCGTGACCCGCCTGCTGCGGGGGGAGGGGCCGGCCTCTTTCGAGGGCCGCTTCTACCGGCTGCACGACGCCGAGCTGAAGCTGCGCTCGCCCCGTCCCGGCGGTCCCCCGATCGTCATCGGGGGCAACGGTCCCCGCAGGACGCTGCCGCTCGCCGTCCGCTACGCCGACGAGTGGAACGCGACCTTCCCGACGCTGGAGGAGTTCTCCCGGCTCAACCGCCGCCTCGACGAGCTCCTGGAGGAGGCGGGCCGTCCGCCGGAGGAGGTGCGCCGCACGCTGATGACCCGCGCGGTCTTCGGCCGCACCGATGGGGAGGTGCGGCGCAAACTCGGAGGGCAGAGCGCGGACGAGCTGCGGCGGGAGGGGGCGGTCGTGGGCACCGCCCCGGAGTTCGTCGAGCAGCTCGGGCGGCTCGCGGAGGCCGGGGCGCAGGGGGTGATGCTGCAGTGGCTCGAAGCCGACGACATAGACGGCCTCGAGGCGCTCGCGGGCTCGGTGCTGCCGCAGCTCGGGGGAAGGGAGGATCGATGAGCGGACCGGATCGAAGGGTGGAGGAGAGGCTGCGGACGGAGGAGGTGATCTGGCTGACCACCGTGCGCCGCGACGGGCAGCCGCAGCCGGTCCCGGTGTGGTTTCTGTGGGAGGGGGAGACGTTTTTGATCTACTCGCAGCCCGACCGGCAGAAGCTGCGCAACATCGCCCGCAACCCCCGCGTCGCGCTCAACCTCAACAGCGACGCCCACGGAGGCGGGGTGGTGCGGATCGAAGGGAGGGCCGGGATCCTGGAGGGCTTCCCGCCGGCGACGGAGGTCCCGGAGTATCTGGAGAAGTACCGGGAGCCGATCTCCCGCATCGGCTACGACCCGGAGGGCTTCGCCCGCGACTACTCCGTGGCCGTGCGCGTCACGCCCGACCGCTGGCAGAGCTGGTAGGCTAACCCTCTACCTCCTGCTCGACCTTCTCCTCGTAGAAGCACAGGTACCCCCTCGCCTTCTGCGCCTCCGGGAGAGGATCGGGGTAGAGCCAGGCGGCGTCCTCGATGAGGGTGTCCCCGACCTTCAGCGAGCGGTAGGACGCGACCCCCTTGTAAGGGCAGACCGTATGGGTGTCGCTCGGAACCAGAAGATCCTCGCGCACGTCCTCGGGTGGGATGTAGTAGCGTGGTGGGAGGCTGGTCTCGAAGAGGACGAGCGGTCTCCTAGTCTCGGCGACGACCTCGCCGCCCACCGAGACCCTGACGTGTAAGGAGCTCTGGAGCACGTCCACCCGATGGTAGGGGTCGTGCGGATGTCCGATCGTCTCCTCTTCCTCCTCCATCCAGCGGTCCATCCGGTCGTGGTAGAAGGCCAGGTACCCCGAGAGCGGCGGGGCGTCCTCGAGCGGCTCCGGGTAGCTCCAGACCGCGTTCTCGGCCAGCCTGCCTCCCGCCCGCACCGAGAAGTAGACGGCCTCGCCCTTGAACGGGCAGCGCGTTCTGTGGTCGGTCTTCTCCAGCAGATCGGTCCTGACGTCCTCCTCGGGGAAGTAGTAGACGGGCAGGAGCCCGGTCTCGTGCAGGACCTTCACCCGGCGGCTGTCGGCGACGGTCTCGCCGCCGAAGAACGTACGCACCCGCTTGGGACAGTCCTCGAAGTAGAGGGTGTGGGGCTTGAGGATAGAGGTGTCGAAGTTGAACTCTCCGCTCCGCTTGGGGCCGAAGGGACCCGTTCCCATCGTGAGCGACATGACTCCCTGCCTCCTCTGGATCTCTGGGCCGATGAGGTAATGGTACCCCAGCGTGGAGGTGGAGACGTGTGAAGTATGCTATCCGCCTGTTGTGTGTAGAAGCCGAGGGATTCGAGGCGCATGTCATGAACGAGGATTTACGCCGGGTACTTAGGACACCCGAGATGTTGTTCGTAGGGATAAACGCCGTGGTCGGAGGGGGCATCTTTCTTCTCCCCGGGCAGGCGGCCGCACAGGCTGGAGCGGCCTCGGTGTGGGCCTATCTGGCGGCGGGGATCGTGGTGGGCCTGATCGGTCTGTGCTTCGCCGAGCTCTCTACGATGTTCGACCGCACTGGTGGTCCGATCCTCTACGCACGAGCGGCGCTGGGCCGCACCGCTGGTTTCACCGTGGGATGGGCGGTATGGTTGACCTATCTCGTCGGGCTGGCCGCACTCTCCGATGGTTTCGTGAGTTATCTGGGATCGCTGTGGCCGGCGGCGAAGGACGGCGAGGTCTGGATCGTGCCGGCGCTCATCTTCGTTCTTTGCCTGCTGAACACGGTCGGGGTGCGGCTGGGAGCCCGCGTGGTGCAGCTCTTCACCATCGCCAAGCTGGTGCCGCTCGCGGTGCTCGTCTTCGCCGGCCTGACCTTCGCCGGAGCGGTCGGAAACGCGGACCTGAGCCTGGTCCCGGGCGGTCGGGGGAGCTTTCTCGGGGCGGTCCTGATCATCGTCTTCGCCTACGGGGGTTTCGAGGGAACGGCGATACCGGCGGGGGAGATGGTGAATCCACGGCGAGCGGTGGTCGTCGCGGTGCTCGGCACGCTCGCGGCGGTCACGACTTTCTACATGCTCGTCCAGTACGCCGCGTTGCGCATAGAGCCGAACCTCGCCTCGGCCGGTTCCCCGCTCGCCTCCGCCGGGGAGGCGGCTTTCTCCGGTGGGCTCGCATTGCTCACCGTGGGTGCCCTCGTCTCCATCTTCGGCACCCAGAGTGGGGTCGTGCTCCTCGCTCCGCGCACACTCTACTCTCTGGCCCGGGAGGGGATGCTCCCCGAGGTCCTGGGCCGCGTTCACCCCCGATTCAAGACGCCTGTGGTCTCCATCTGGGTGACGGGTGTTCTGGTGGCGGTCCTCGCCGTCAGCGGCTCTGTCTCCTCGCTCATCTTGCTCAACGTCGCGGCTCGACTGTACCAGTACCTGATGGTTTGCATCTCGGCCGGGGTACTGCGCCTACGTGAGCCTGAGGCGCCTCGCGCGTTCCGGCTGCCGTTCGGGCCGGCGATCCCTGCCGTCGCCGGGATGCTCTGCCTGTTCCTCCTCTCCCGACAGCCGGCCGTGAACCTGCTGGCGACCGCCGGTGCTCTCGCCGCCGGCCTCTTGTTGTACGCCGCGGGGTCCCGGAGGGTGTAGAGTAATGATCATGGCTGAGATGAAGGTCACAGTGCACCACCTGGGCGGGCAGCGTTATGCCGGGGTGAACCCCTCGGGTGACAAACTCTTGATAGACGGCAGTGAGGATTTCTCCCTGGGCATGCGTCCGATGGAGGCTCTGCTCGTCTCCCTGGGAACCTGCACGGCGTTCGACGTGGTGGAGATCCTGCACAAGCGCCGCACCCCACCGGAGAGCTACCGCATCGAGCTCCGGGGGGAGCGGGCTGAGGAACATCCCCGGCGCTACACCCGCATAACCGTGCGCCACCTCGTGCGCGGGGAAGGGATCACGCAGAAGGTGCTCGATAGAGCGGTCACGCTCTCGCACGAGAAATATTGCTCGGTCGCCGCGACGCTCGACTGCGAGATCGAGAGCGAGGCGGTCCTGCTGGAGTAAGCTCCTAGAGCCTCTCGAAGGCCGTGCGCAGCAGATCGAAGAACCCCTCCTCGTCCAGCCCCACCCCGACATCGGCGTTCGGTTCGCGCCCGGTGACGCCGTGCAGGTCGCAGACGGTCTCCCCGCGGGTGAACTCCCCCCGGCACTCGACGTCCACCCGCATCCGGCGGGTCTCGACGAGCTCCGGGGCGAGCACCGCGGCGACCGCGACCGGGTCGTGCAGCGGCGGGGCGTCGAGCCCGTAGGTCTTCCTGTAGGTCGAGGCGTAGAACTCCATGAGGTCCGCGGCGAGCTCACCGGCGCGTCCCGTACGGCGCAGGATCTCCCTCCGCTCCGGCGTGACCCTCGCCTGGTGGGTGACGTCGAGGCCGCACATCGTGACCGGGAGCCCCGACCCGAAGACCTCTTTTGCCGCCTCCGGGTCGACGTAGACGTTGAACTCCGCCGCGGGGGTGGTGTTGCCGGGTCCGATGCTCCCGCCCATGAGCGAGATGCGTGCGATCTTCTTCTTCGCCTCCGGGTGCTCGCGCAGCAGCGTGGCCACGTTGGTGAGGGGTCCGGTGGGGATTAGGGTAACCGGCCGCCTCGCCTCCCTCAGCGTCTTTGCGATGAGCTCCACCGCCCCGCGCGGGTCCGGGCCGAAGCCGGCGGGGGGTATCTCCGGCCCGTCGAGACCGCTCGGGCCGTGGATGGACTCCGCGGTCACCAGACGTCCCGAGAGCGGTCTTTTCGCTCCGGCCCCGACGGGAACGTCCCCCCTCCCCAGGAAGGAGAGGAGGCGCAGCGCGTTGTTCGTGGTCTTCTCGAGCGGCGCGTTCCCGGCGACCGTGGTGACCGCGAGCACCTCCAGGCCCGGGGAGCCCAGCGCGAGCATCAGCGCGAGGGCGTCGTCGTGGCCCGGGTCCATGTCCAGGATGACGGGGACTATCTCGACACCTCCTCGCGCCAGGAGTGGCGCGGCTCGTAGCCGAGCACCTTGCGGGCCTTCTCGATCGAGAGGAGCGTCTCGTTGCCCGCGGGCTCCCTCTTCAGCGGCACGTCCGGGTAGACCTCGGCCATGAGCTCGGTGCTCGGGCGCTCCATCACGGTGTCGGCGGCGGCGATGATGAATGCCTCCGCTCCGGAGATGTCGGCCTCCAGGCCCAGCCTGCAGGACTGGGCCACGTCTCTTGCGTCGACGTAGCCCCAGAGGTTCCAGCGGCGTATTTCGGGGTCGTCCTGGAAAGAGGGGAAGATCTCGTAGTCGTGCGGGGGCTCCATGACGTTCGAGAAGCGCAACCCCACGAAGGGGATGCCGCTCCAGCGGTTCATCTGACGGGCCATCTCCTCGGAGATCACCTTCGAGAGCGCGTAGCTCGACTCCGGGTAGAGCGGGTGCTCCTCGTCTATCGGGGCGTAGGCCGGCTTCTCCCGCTCGAACGGCAGCCCGAGCGTCGTCTCGCTCGAGGCCCACACCACCCGCTCCACGCCGAGCGCGACGGCGGCGGAGAAGACGTTGTAGGTGCTCAAGGTGTTGTTCTCGAAGGTCTTCCCCTCGGGCTGGAGGCCGGGGGCGGGGATGGCGGCGAGGTGGACGACGCCCTCGCAGCCGGACATCACCTCGATGGTCTGGCCGAGGTCGGTGAGGTCGGTTCGGATGAACTCCGAAGCGGGTTCTCTCGGGGGGAGGGCGTCTGCGTTGAGCACCTCGTATCCGTGCTCCATGAGCTCCCGGACGACCGCCCGGCCCGCCTTGCCGCTCCCCCCGGTGACCAGCACCTTCCTCATCCTTCGCACCTCCGATGTTTCGCCGGCGTTCCAGCGTCAATGATAGACCTCCGGGGCTGACGTGTCGGGCGTCGGGCCGTAGAATGGTTGCATGCTGGGGAGATACGCAGAGCTCAAGGCACAGCTTCCGCCGGGTACGATCCTCTTCTACCAGGTGGGCACCTTCTTCGAGACCTTCGAGGAGGATGCGAAGACCATCTCCCGCGAGCTCTCGCTGCGGCTCACGAGCCGGGAGGCCGCGGGTGAGGGGCGGGTGCCGCTCGCCGGCGTCCCGGGGCACGCGCTCGAGGAGCATCTGGCGCTGCTCCTGAAGAAGGGATACTCGGTCGCGGTCGCCGAGCAACGGCCGCACCCGACCAAACCCAGGCAGTTCACCCGTGAGATCTCGCGCATCCTCACCCCCGGAACCGTCATAGAGGACAACGTCCTCTCCGCCGGGGAGGCGAACTACCTCGCCGCCGTCTGCGTGCGCGGGGAGAGGGCCGGGATCGCCGTGGCCGAGGCCTCGACGGGGGAGTTCACCGGGACGGAGGTTCCCGCGAATCAGGTGGCCTCCGAGCTCGAGCGGTGGTCCCCGCGGGAGATCGTCGTCCCCGAGAGGACGCCCGCGGAGGATCTCCCGAAGGTGCGGGCTGCGGTGAGCCCCGCGCCGCGCTGGACTTTTGAGCCTTCGGCCGGGGAGCAGGCGCTGAGGCGGCACTTCGGGGTGCAGAGCCTCAAGGGTTACGGGCTCGAAGGACGGGCGGCGCTCGTCGGGGCGGCCGGGGCGCTCATCCACTACCTCTCCACGCTGCGCGGGGGGAGCCCGCCGGAGCAGATCGTCACCTTCCGGCCCTACTCGCCGGGTTCGGGGATGGTGCTCGACGCGGCGACCCGGCGTAATCTGGGGCTCGAGGAGCTCATCGAGACCGTCGACCGCACCCGCACCCCGATGGGCCGGCGGGCGCACCGGCGGTGGCTCGAGCGGCCGCTGCTCGACGCGGGGCGTATCGAGCAGCGTCTGCGGGCCGTCGACGCCCTCGCCTCGGACTACATGCTGAGGGAGGGGGTGAGGGAGATCCTCGGGCGCATCCCGGACATCGAGCGGATCGCGACCCGCATCGTGAGGCTCTCCGCCTCGCCCTCGGATCTGCTCTCGCTCCGGGACGCGCTCGCGGCCGTCGGCCCCCTGAGGGAGGCGCTCGGCCCCGCCGCTGAGGGGAGCGAACTGCTCGCGCGGGCGCTCGGTGCGATGGAGGAGCCGCCGGGGGTGCGCGGGCTGATCGAGGCCGCGATCAGCGAGGAGGAGGGTGAGATCATCAAGCCCGGCTACTCGGAGGAGCTCGACGAGGCCCGCTCCTTCCGCGACGGGGCGCACGAGTGGCTCACCCGCTTCGAGGCCGAGGAGCGCCTGAAGACCGGGCTCAAGTCGCTCAAGGTCGGCTACCGCGACGGAGAAGGGTACTTCATCGAGGTTGCGGGCAGGGAGGCGAACCAGGTCCCGCCGCACTACGAGCACCGCAAGGCCTTGAAGCACAACGCCCGCTACGTCACCGTCGAGCTCAAGGAGCACGAGTCCAGGATGCTCGGGGCCCGCGAGGAGGTCGAGCGCCTGGAGCGCAGGATCCTCGGCGAGATCCGGGCCGCCGTCAAGGAGGCTGCCCCGGACCTCCAGCGGCTGGCCCGGGCGGTCGCGGTCGTCGACGTCGTGGCCTCGTTCGCCGCGGCGGCCAGCGAGCTGCGCTACTGCCGGCCGCGCATCACCGAGGGGCGCGGGATCGAGATCAGGGCCGGACGGCACCCGGTCGTCGAGCACGCCACCGACACCCCCTTCGTCCCGAACGACGTGAGCATAGACGGCTCCTCGCGCCTGCAGATCATAACCGGACCCAACATGGCCGGAAAGTCCGTCTACCTCAGGCAGACCGCGCTCATCGTCCTGCTCGCCCAGTCCGGCTCGTACGTGCCGGCCGGGGAGGCGTCTCTGGGGGTGGTGGACAGGATCTTCACCCGCGTCGGCGCGGAGGACAGGCTCGCGAGCGGGGAGTCGACTTTCATGGTCGAGATGACCGAGGCGGCGACGATCCTCAACTCGGCGACCTCGCGCTCGCTCGTGATCCTGGACGAGGTCGGGCGCGGGACCTCGACCTACGACGGGATGAGCCTCGCCTGGGCGATCGCCGAGCACCTGCACGACGAGGTGCAGTCGCTCACTTTGTTCGCCACCCACTACCACGAGCTGACCCGTCTGGCCGACACGCTCCCCGGCTGCCGCAACCTCAAGGCGACCGTCGAGGAGGTCGGCGGCGAGATAGTCTTCCTGCACAGGATCGAGGAGGGCTCGGAGTCCTCCTCCTACGGGGTGCACGTGGCGCGGCTCGCCGGGCTCCCGCGGCCGGTCGTCGAGCGGGCCGGGGAGATACTCTCGCGCCTGGAGGCCGAGGGGATAAAGGGGTTCGCGGGGTGAGGGTCTTGCCGGAGGCGGTCCTCCGCGAGGGGACGGCTCCCTACGGCGGGAGGGTGCGCATCCTGCCTCCCGAGGTGGCGCGCCGGATCGCGGCCGGGGAGGTCATAGAGCGGCCGGCCTCCGCCGTGAAGGAGCTCGTCGAGAACGCGCTCGACGCCGGGGCCTGCAGGATCTCGATAGAGGTGGAACGCGGCGGGACCTCCCTCATCCGGGTCCAGGACGACGGGGAGGGGATGTCCCCGGAGGACGCGGAGAGGGCGCTGCTTTCGCACGCGACGAGCAAGATCGAACGCCCGGAGGATCTCTCTTGCATAACCTCCCTCGGTTTCAGGGGCGAGGCGCTGCATTCGATGGCCTCGGTCTCCTCGCTCTCGCTCACCACCTCGAGGTGCGGCGGGCGGGGCTGGCGGGTGGAGGCGTTCTGCGGGGAGGTGCATCGTTCCGCCCCCGCCGCGCACCCACCGGGCACGACGGTCGAGGTGCGCGACCTCTTCCTGAACCTGCCGGTGCGCCGGGGTTTTCTGGGCAGCCCGCGGGCCGAGGCGAGCGCGGTCGTCTCGGTGGTCTCTTCGCTCGCGCTCGGATGGCCCGGGGTGGGGTTCTGCCTGCGCTCGGACGGCCGCGGGGCGCTCGCGCTGCCGCCCGCCGCGGACCTGCGGGAACGGGTCGCCCAGCTCTACGGTCTCGGGCTGGCGGGGAGCCTCGTCCCGCTCGACGACGAGGTGGTCGGGGGCCTGGTGAGCCCGCTGCACGTGAGCTTCCCGACCCGGCGCTACCTGCACGTCGCCGTCAACGGACGGGTCGTCGAGCCGGACTCCTTCGCTCCGGCGGTCTTCCGGGCCTACGCCGACCTGCTGCCGAAGGGCCGCCACCCGGCGGCCTTCCTGCGGCTCGAGCTCGGCCCCGGCGAGGTGGACGTGAACGTCCATCCGGCCAAGAGCGCGGTGAGGCTGCGCGGCGGACGATCGGTGTACCCGCTGGTGGTCGGCGCGATCCGCGGCGCCCTCTCCCTCGAGCGCCGCGAGCGGGGCGCCGGACGGGGGGAGGACGGACCGGCGAATCTCCAGCTCCTGGGTCAGTTCGCCGGGCGCATGATCGTCGCCCAGAGGGGGGAGGAGCTCCTCGTCCTCGACCAGCACGGGGCGCACGAGCGCATCCTCTACGAGCGTCTGCAGAGGGACCTCAGGCGCGATCCCACGCCGCTGCGAGAGCCCGTCCCGGTGCACCTTCCGGAGGGCCTTGCGGCTGAGGTCTGGGGCTTCGAGGGGGAGCTGGAGGCGCTCGGCTTCCGGTTCGAGACGTTCGGGACGGACGCGGTGAAGCTCACGAGCGTCCCCGAAGGGACCGCTGATGCGGCCGAGGCTTTCCTCGCCGCGATAGAGACGCTCGCGGGGGGCGAGGATCTGGCGAAAGCCCTCGCCTGCCGCGGATCGACGAGGTTCGGAGAGAGACTCAGCCAGGACCAGATGGCCCGGCTGCTGAAAGAGTGGGCGTCGTGCGAGTTCGGGGATGTCTGCCCGCACGGACGCCCGATAGTGAAGCGCATCAACCTCGCGGAGCTTCTGCGCGAGTTCAGGCGCTAGTCCCTCTCGGATACGCCGCATGCGCCCCGTACCCACGGACCCCGCGGCGCCTGAGAGGGGCGTATAATTGGTATTACCATCGGGAGAGGGGGTAGAGATGCCGATACGACCAGATGCTGGGGGGAGATCGACGGTCTACGGGATGCGGGGGGCGGTGGCCTGCGAGCACCCGCAGGCGGCCCTGGCTGGCATCCGGGTACTCGAGGAGGGGGGGAACGCGGTCGATGCGTGCGTCGCGATGGCGGCCACCCTGGCCGTCGTCGCGCCGATGACCACCGGGATGGGGGGGGACGCGTTCCTCCTTTTCTACGAGGCCAAAAGCGGCAGGGTGGTGGGGGCCTGTGGCGCCGGTGGTGCCCCGCGCGGGATCGACGCGCAGAAGCTGCGCGACATGGGCCTCTCGCGGATGCCCGACCGTGGGGCGCTCACGGTGACCGTGCCCGGGGCGGTGAGGCTGTGGGAGGATGCCGCGAGGGAGCTCGGGCGGCTGCCGCTCGGGCGGCTGCTCGAGAACGCGCTCCGCTACGCCAGGGAAGGGTGTATCGTGGCCGAGGTGGTCGGTCGCTACTGGGAGACGGCCGGGGAGCTGCTGCGCAAGGACGAGGCTGCCGCGCGCTGCTTCCTTCCCGGTGGGAGGGTGCCCCGGGCCGGGCAGAGGTTCCTGCAGCCCGACCTCGCCCGCACGCTCGAGGTCCTCTGCGAGGGCGGGGCGGACGCCTTCTACGAGGGTGAGATCGCCCGGCGCATCGCCCGGTCGGTGCGGGAGGCTGGGGGATTCCTCTCCGAGGGGGATCTCGCGGAGCACCAGACCGAATGGGTCGAGCCCATCTCGACCGACTACCGCGGGGTGAGGGTCTACGAGATCCCGCCGCCCACCCAGGGGATAGCGGCGCTCGAGATGCTGGGCATCCTGGAGGGTTTCGAGCTGGCGGAGCTCGACCCCCTCGGCGCCGGGCGCGTCCACCTCGAGGTCGAGGCCAAGAAGCTCGCGTTCAGAGATCTGCGGGAGAGGGTGGGCGACCCGGATTTCTGCGAGGTGCCGGTGGAGCGGATGCTCTCGAAGGAGTACGCGGCCGGCCTGCGGGAGGAGATCTCCCGGGAGCGGGCCGCGGGAGTCTCTCGAGAGCTCTCCCTCGGGAGCGACACCACCTACCTCTGCGCGGTGGACGAGGAGGGGAACGGCTGCTCTTTCATAAACAGCCTCTACAAAGGTTTCGGGAGCGGCATCGTCGCCGGAGGGACCGGGGTCTGCCTGCAGAACCGGGGGGCGTGCTTCACCCTCGAGGAGGGGCATCCCAACGAGCTCGCGCCCGGGAAACGTCCGCTGCACACGATCATCCCGGCGCTCGCCACCAGAGAGGGTGCGCTCTGGGCCGTCTTCGGGGTGATGGGCGGGCCGATGCAGCCGCAGGGACACGCCCAGCTCCTCGCCGACCTCCTCGACTACGGGATGAGCCCGCAGGAGGCCGCCGACCATCCGCGCCACTTCCACGACGGCGAGACCCTTCTTCTGGAGGGCCGCTACCCGGAGAGGACCGTTGAGGAGCTGCGCCGGATGGGGCATGCGGTCGAGGTGGGGCCGGACTACGCGGTTCCCACCGGCGGGGCGCAGGTCATCAGGATCCTCGAAGGAGGAGTGAGGGCCTGCGGGAGCGACCCGCGCAAGGACGGCTGCGCGCTCGCGCAGTAACATCTGTCCGCCGGAAGAGGCGAACAGAGGAGGTTTTGACCTTGTCCGACGCTGCGGACAGGCGGGTGCTCGGGCGGGACGTGCGCGGCCCGATAGGCGCCGACGAGCTGGATACCGTACCCTGGAGCCACGGCGCGACCGACGCGACCGTCGAGTTCACCACGCAGGAGCTGACGGCCCTCTGCCCGGTGACCGGCCAGCCGGACTTCTACGACCTGAAGCTCAGCTACCGTCCGGGGGAGCGCCTGATCGAATCGAAATCCCTCAAGCTCTACCTGTGGGGCTTCCGGGATCGGGGTATCTTCGCCGAGGAACTCGCGGCGACGCTCCTCGAGGATCTGGTCCGCGCCTGCGGACCGGAGGAGATGACCGTCGATCTCACCCAGCGGGTGCGCGGGGGATTGCAGATCCGGACCGTCGCCCGCTACCCGGACCGCAGGGGTTAGACTTTACGCCCCGCCGGGGGTTATGCTTCCCTGGTTGCAGGAGCGAGAGAGAGGGGTGTTCATGCCGGTGGAGTTCGGCGTCTTCGTGCCGCAGGGGTGGAGGATGGACCTCGTCGAGATAGAGGACCCGGTCGAGCAGTACGAAGCGATGACCTCCGTCGCCCGGGCCGCAGAGGAGAGCGGGGCGTTCGATTCGATCTGGCTCTACGACCACTTCCACACCGTACCCGAGCCGACGAAGAACACCGTCTTCGAGTGCTGGATGTCCACCGCCGGGCTCGCCCGCGACACGAGGCGGGTGAAGATCGGGCAGATGGTCACCTGCAACGGTTACCGCAACCCGGCGCTCTTGGCGAAGATGGCCTCCACCGCGGACGTGATGAGCGGCGGCAGGCTCCTCTTCGGGCTCGGGGCGGGCTGGTACGAGCACGAGTGGCGTGCCTACGGCTACGGCTTCCCCGAAGTCCCCGAGAGGATGCGCGCCTTCCGGGAGGCGTGCGAGATCATCCACCGCCTGTGGACCGAGGACGACGTCGTCTTCGACGGCGAGTTCTACCACATAGACCGCCCGATCAACGAGCCCAAGAGCGCGCAGAAGCCGCACCCGCCGTTCTGGATCGGGGGCGGCGGCGAGAGGGTGACGCTGCGCCTGGTCGCCCGCTGGGGCGACGCCTGCAACGTCGGCGGGGGGGACCCGGAGGCGATCCGGCACAAGCTCGACGTCCTGCGCGGCCACTGCGAGCGCGAGGGGCGCGACTTCGAGGAGATCACACGCTCCACCTCGGTGAACGTCCACCTCCTCGAGGAGGGCGAGGACCCCGAGCGGGCCACCGGGAAGGCCCGCATGGGCCGCAGCTACGAGGAGTACGCCAAAGAGTTCGTCGTCGGCACCCCGGACGAGGTCGCATCACGTCTGGAGCGGTGCGTCGAGGCGGGGGCGGACTACATCATCGTCTACCTGCCGCGCCTCGCCTACGACCACTCGATGCTCCACCGCTTCGCCGAGGAGGTCGTCCCCCGGCTGCGCTAGCCGGAGACCTCGACGTCGGTCGCGTCCACCTCCCGGACGCCCTCGAGCCCCATGATCTCCTCTATCGTATCCTCCAGGTCCTGCTGCGAGGCTGCCCTCCCCGAGAGCTCGACGACGCCCTCCTTCACGGAGCGGACCGTGAGCTCCGTGTCCTCGAGCAGGTCCTCCACGTCGTCCCCGAGGTCCCGGTTGTCCTCCAGGTACGGGTCGGTGACCTCCTCGCCGGTGTCCGGGTCTATGTAGACGTCGTTCCTGGGGTAGCCGGAGTCCGGGGTGTAGGTCTCGTCCTCCCAGTCCTCGCGCGCCAGATCCTCGGGAGAGAGCGCCTCCGGCTCGCTCTGCGGCTCGGTGACGAACTGACCCTCGTGCGGGTGGTCCTCCTCGTCCGACTCGTCCGGGGCGTACTCCTCCTGCCCCACCCGGCCGGCTGGCTCCGCGTCCGGGCGGTCGGTCCGGAGGGTGACGAAGTCCGCCTCCTCGTCGAGGGATATCCCGGAGATGGGGACCTCGAAGCTCTCCCCTTCGCGCTCGACGACCAGGTGGGTCGCCGCGCCGCTTTCCTCGTCGTAGAGAACATCGGAGACCCTGCCGATCCCCGTCCCGTCGGCCGTCCGCGCCTCCAGACCTATCGTGTCCCGCGCCTCCATGCCCTGAGAACCTCCCTCTCTTCGCTCTGCCATCGGGAACGTTTCTTACCCACCCGACCACCCCCCGAACCTTCGCACATCTACTTGATCTACTGAGACATAGTAATAAAATATGAGCGTGACAGGCTTAGATCTTGCTAGACGGTTATGGTTTCCCCGGAACGGGGAAGATAAGAAGGGTTTTGGTTCGCACACAGGTCTGGAGGCGTTGTATCGATGATATGCGAGAACTGCGGGGTGAGGCCCGCGAGCGTGCAGGTATTTCAGCAGAGTGGGGACCGCCGCACGACGACCTACCTGTGCAATCAGTGTGCCAGGCAGCTCGGGATGTTCGGTGGGTCGGGCGGCGGGTTCGGACCGTTTGAGATGTTGCAGAATTTGATCCAGCAGCACAGTCAATCGGCGGGACTTTTCGAGGCGCTCTCGCAGGAGGCGCAGGAGGCCGTCATGCGCGCCCGGGAGGTCGCCGCGGGGACGACCGAGACCGACGCGATCGGCACAGATCATCTGCTCGCCGGGGTGGTCTCGGGGGAGAACGTCGCTACCGAGGCGCTCCGGCGAGCCGGGGCGGATGTCGAGGGGATGAGGCGGCGCTTCGAGGAGCAGCGGGGTGACCCCGGGAACCGGGTGTACACCTTCACGCCGAGCGCCAAGCGGGCGCTGCAGCTCTCGTTCACCGCGGCGAGGCAGATGGGCGCGAGCCAGGTAGGTGCCGAGCACCTGCTGCTCGGGCTTCTGGGCGAGGGGGATGGCAACGCGTACCGCATCCTCTCGCAGAACGGTGCCGGGGACGCCGAGGCGTTGCGGCGGGAGATCCTGCGTCTTTTGCAGCAGCGCGGCGGGCAGCAGATGGGCCCCGGCGTGGGTGCCGGCGCCGGGATGGGCGCCGGCGGCGCCGGCGGCGGGTTCCCCGGCGGTCCGCAGGGCCAGAGCCGGACGCCCACGCTCGACCAGGTCAGCCGCGACCTCACCCAGATGGCGCGTGATGGGGAGCTCGACCCGGTCATCGGGCGGGCGGGTGAGATCGCGCGGGTCATCCGCATCCTCAGCCGCCGCACCAAGAACAACCCGGTTCTGATCGGGGAGGCCGGCGTCGGGAAGACCGCGATCGCCGAGGGGCTCGCGCAGCGCATCGTCTCCGAGGACGTGCCCGAGTCGCTGAAGGGCAAGCGGGTCGTCGCGCTCGACGTCGGGAGCCTGGTCGCCGGGACCCGCTTCCGCGGCGACTTCGAGGAGCGGATGCAGCAGCTGCTGCGCGAGCTGCGCTCCGAGGAGAAGAACATAATCCTCTTCATCGACGAGCTGCACCAGATCGTCGGGGCCGGCGGCGCCGAGGGGGCGGTGAACGCCTCGAACATGCTCAAGCCCGCGCTCGCCCGCGGCGAGTTGCAGGTCGTCGGGGCGACCACGCTGGACGAGTACCGCAAGAACATAGAGAAGGACACCGCGCTCGAGCGCCGCTTCCAGCCGGTGATGGTCGGCGAGCCCACGGTCGAAGAGACCATCGGCATCCTCTTCGGGCTCAGGGACCGCTACGAGGCGCACCACCGCGTGAGGATCTCCGACGAGGCGATCATCGGTGCGGCGCAGCTCGGCGACCGCTACATCACCGACCGCTTCCTGCCGGACAAGGCGATAGACCTGCTGGATGAGGCGGCGGCCGAGGTGCGGCTGCGCTCGACGGTCCCGCCGGTGGACGTTAAGAGGATAGAGGATGAGATCTCCTCGCTCGAGCGCCAGAAGGAGGACGCCGTCCGGGCCGAGGACTACGAGAAGGCCGCCGGGTTCAAGCAGCGCATCGAGCAGCTCAAGGCCGAGCTGCGCGAGCAGCAGCAGGGCTGGGCGACGAGCCGCGAGTCCAACGCCCCCGAGGTCACGAGGGAGGACATCGCCCGCATCCTCGAGGAGTGGACCGGCGTGCCCGCGACCAACATCGTCCAGGAGGAGCGCGAGCGGCTGCTGAACCTGGAGAACGTGCTGCACGAGCGGGTCATCGGCCAGGACAAGGCGGTGAAGGCCGTCGCCGAGGCGATAAGGCGCTCGCGCGCCGGGATCAAAGACCCCAAGCGGCCGGTGGGGAGCTTCATCTTCCTCGGGCCCACGGGCGTCGGCAAGACCGAGCTCGCCCGGGCGCTCGCCGAGTACCTCTTCGGCGAGGAGGACGCCATGATCCGCATCGACATGAGCGAGTTCCAGGAGAAGCACACCGTGAGCCGGCTCGTCGGGGCTCCGCCGGGGTACGTCGGCTACGAGGAGGCCGGCCAGCTCACCGAAGCCGTCCGGCGCCGCCCGTACAGCGTGGTCCTCTTCGACGAGATCGAGAAGGCCCACCCGGACGTGTTCAACACGCTGCTTCAGCTGCTGGACGACGGACGGCTGACCGACGCCCAGGGCCGAACGGTCTCCTTCGAGAACACGATCGTCATCATGACCTCGAACGTCGGCAGCCAGCACCTGGTCTCCGAGCGTCAGTTCGGGTTCACGGCCCGCGAGGGCATCGACGCGCGGGAGATGGAGCGGCGTGCCCGCGACGCCCTCGAGCGCACCTTCCGGCCCGAGTTCCTGAACCGGATCGACGAGATCATCGTCTTCCAGCCGCTCACCAAGGAGGACGTGCTCAGGATCGTGGACATCATGCTCGGACGGCTCAACAGGAACCTCGAGAACCAGAAGGTCTCGGTCGAGGTCACCCCGGCGGCGAAGGAGTTCCTCGCCGAGCGCGGCTACGACCAGAAGTTCGGCGCCCGTCCGCTCGCCCGCACGATCCGGCGCTACATCGAGAACCCGCTCTCCAGCGGGATCATCGGCGGCGAGTTCTCCGCGGGCGATACCGTCCTCGTGGACCGCTCCGGCGAGGAGCTCTCCTTCACCACGAAGGTCCACGCCGCCTCCTGAGCCGGAGAGGCTGAAACCGGAAACAGGAGAGAATCCCCTCCCGCCATCGGGAGGGGATTCTTCTTTCTTCTCATCACGGTGCCTCCAGGCGTTCCCACACGGCCCGCCAGGTCTCCCGCCGCTCCAGCAGGAGTGCGAGCCCGAAGAGCCAGCGCGCCGCCCGCGCCCGCAGTCCCGGCCCCGCGACCATGCGCGCCAGCCGCCATTCCTGTGCTTCCTCGAGAAGTCGCTCCTGCCGTTCTCTTGCCAGCGCTTCGCCGTACCATGCTCCGTACATGATCCTCCCGTTTTCGCCTGCCGGCTGAAGATACGTCCGAAACAGGTCAGTGGCGTTCCTGTTTCGGGTAGAATCTTCTGCGAATTTCTGGAAGGGAGAAAGTCGTGTACGGTTACCGGCCGACCACCAGGCTGCTCTCGATGCTCGAGATCCTGCAATCCCGCGGGCGCATGGGGGGCCCGGAGCTTGCGAGGAGGCTCGAGGTCGGGGAGCGGACGGTGCGGCGCTACGCGGCGATGCTCCGGGAGATGGGCGTCCCGGTCGAAGCGGAGCGTGGACGCTACGGGGGCTACGTGCTCCAGCCCGGCTACCGGCTGCCGCCGATGATGTTCACCGATGAGGAGGCGCTGGGGCTCGTGCTGGGGCTGCTGGCCGCTCGCAGGCTCGGGCTCTCGGGAGCGGCGCCGGCCGCGGAGGGCGCCCTGGCCAAGCTGGAGCTGGTGATGCCCGGGGGGCTGCGGGAGAGGGTCGGTGCCCTGCAGCGGGCCCTCTCGATCGCGATAGACAGACCCGCCGTATCTGCGAGGAGCGAGGCGCTCCTGACGCTCGCCGCCGCCGTAGGCGAGAGGAGGGTCTGGATGCGCTACCGCTCCGGTTCGTCGGGGACGACGGAGCGAAAGTTCGATCCTTACGGGGTCTTCTACCGGGAAGGATACTGGTACGCGGCGGGATACTGCCACCTGCGGCGGGGGCTGCGCCTGTTTCGGGTGGATAGGGTGCTGGAGGCGAGACCGCTCGAAGAGGGCTTCGAGACACCGACCGGGCTGGACTCACCGGAGGCGCTGCTAGACGCGGTGGCCGCCGCGCCGGGAGAGGAGTGGTCGGTCGAGGTGCTGCTCGAGACGGAGCCGGGCGAAGCACGCAGGCAGCTTCCGCCGATAGGAATTTCGTTAGATCAGGTGGAGGAGGGTACGCTCCTGCGGTGCTCGACGCCCGATCTGGGCTGGATGGCGCGCGTGCTGGCCGCCCTCGACTGCCCCTTCATCGTTCGCGCTCCGGAGGAGTTGAGATCCGCGCTGGAGGAGAGGGCCGTGGAGCTTGCCGCGCTCGCCCGGCGCAGGTAGAAAGGCGGGCCCCGGCATCGGGACCCGCCGGGGGAGGGGGAATCCTTCTACCTGCTGCCGTAGAGCCCGAACTCGTTACCGTCGGGGTCCCTGAACCGCGCCCACATCCCCCACGGCTGCCTGGTGGGCTCCTCGGAGAACTCCACCCCCTTATCGCGGAGTTTATTGCAGGTGGCGTGGATGTCGTCGCACTCGAAGATCACGTTCGCCCAGCCTCCGGCGCGGCCTTCGGAGCCGACAGGCTCGAGGAAGATGCTGGTCTCGGCGCCCTCGGGGGCCACCGTGAGCCAGCGCGCACCCTCGCCCATCGGCTCGTCGGAGCGCTTCTCGAAGCCCAGAGCGTTCGTGTAGAAATCGAGCGCCCTCTCCTGGTCGCCCACGTGCACGCTCACCACATACGCCTTCGTGATCACGGCTCTCCTTTCGTCCGACCTGCCTTGTACTCAAGGAAGATAGCCGCCGCACGCCGCCTCGACCTCTCCTATCTTGCTCTCTTCAGCAGGCGCGCAGCGAGCGCGAGGAGCAGCGGAGGGTCTGTGGGCCGGGTCGGGCGCAGCGCGATGTCTGCGGGGCTGGCGGACGAACCTCTGCGCACCGCCACCGGAGCGTGCCCGACGCGCAGTTCGGGGCCGGGGAGCAGCATCTCCAGAGGTGATGTATGGGGCGGCAGCGCGGCGACCATCAGGTGGTAGAGCCCGTCGGGGGCCGGTGGGATATGGTGCTCGCCCGGTCCTCCGATCAACGTGCACGCTGCGGGGCGGCCCTGCGGGATCGCGGCGGGGAAGAGCCCGGCGAAGGCGAGCGCCCCGGCGGGGAGCTCTCCGCCCACCCGGAAGACCACACCCCCCGGCGCGGGCGGGAGCGCGGGCACCCGGAGGCGTTCGGTCGCTCCCTCCAGCATCTCGGGGAGGCGGCGCATCTGCCCCGGAGAGACGCCGACCAGGCGCGAGAAACGCGTGGCGAACGTCCCGGGGCTCTCGTAGCCGACCTCGTAGCAGACCTCCGCGACGTCCAGCTCCGTGGTCAGAAGCAGCCGCTTGGCCCGCTCCAGCCGCAGGGCTGCCATGAACGTGCCGGGCGGGACGCCGGTGACCTGCTTGAAGAGGCGCGAGCAGTGGAAGGGGCTGAGGTGTGCAATCCCGGCCATCTCCTCCAGCGAGAGCGGGCCGTCCTCCACCCGCCGCATCCGTGCGATCACCCGCTCCACCGCGTGGGCGCCCTCTACACGAACCTCCTCCATCCAGGGATTGTACGGCCGGTTGCAGGCTCTTCCCAGAGGCGGTTCCGGAGGTACGTAGTAGACTAAAGATATGCGCGCGATGGTCCTGGAGAGGCAGCGCGAGCCGCTGCGGATGGAGGATGTCGCCGTTCCCGAGCCGGGGGTGGGGCAGGTTCTGATCCGGGTCAGGGCGTGCGCGGTGTGCCGCACGGACCTGCACATCGTCGACGGTGAACTGACCGGGCCCAAGCTGCCGCTCATCCCCGGGCATCAGATCGTCGGGGAGGTCGTGGCGATGGGGGAGGGGACCGGGCGCTTCTCCGAGGGGGATAGGGTAGGGGTGCCCTGGCTCGGGTGGACCGACGGGGAGTGCCGCTACTGCCGGAGGGGACAGGAAAACCTCTGCGAGGGTGCCCGCTTCACCGGCTACCAGATAGACGGCGGCTACGCCGAGTACACCGTTGCCGACGAACGCTTCTGCTTCCCCATCCCCGAGGGTTATCCCGACCTGCAGGCCGCGCCGCTTCTGTGCGGCGGGCTCATCGGGTACCGCTCTCTCAGGATGACCGGGGACGCGGAGAGGCTCGGGCTCTACGGCTTCGGGAGCTCGGCGCACATGATCGCCCAGGCCGCCGTATACCAGGGCCGGCGGGTCTTCGCCTTCACCCGACCCGGGGACGAGGAGGCGCAGCGCTTCGCGCGCAGCCTGGGAGCCGGGTGGGCCGGAGGCTCGGACGAGCGGCCGCCGGAGGAGCTCGACGCCGCGATCATCTTCGCCCCCGTGGGGAGCCTCGTTCCGGCGGCGCTGCGTGCGGTGGCGAAGGGCGGGGTGGTGGTGTGCGCCGGGATCCACATGTCCGACATCCCCTCCTTCCCCTACGAGATACTCTGGGGCGAGCGCGTCCTGCGCTCGGTCGCCAACCTCACCCGCCGCGACGGCGAGGAGTTCCTGGAGCTGGCGCCGAAGGTCCCGATCCGCACCACCGTGGAGACCTTCCCGCTCGAGCGGACCAACGAGGCGCTCGATGCGCTCCGCGAAGGCAGGATCGAAGGCTCCGCGGTCGTCACCGTGGGCTGAGGTTTCGGGAGGAGCTTACCCCGGGAAAACATACCCTGGTTTTGCGGAAGCCTTTTCGAAGGAGGGTGATATGGAGAGACGCGCTCTGGGCAGCCAGGGGCTCGTCGTGTCGGAGATCGGGCTCGGATGCATGGGGATGAGCGAGTTCTACGGCACCCCGGACGAGGAGGAGTCGATCGCCACGATCCACCGGGCGCTCGACCTCGGCATAAACTTCCTGGACACCGCGGACATGTACGGACCGTTCACCAACGAGCGGCTCGTCGGCCGGGCGATAAAGGGCCGGCGGGAGGAGGTCGTCCTCGCGACCAAGTTCGGAAACGTGCGCGCCGAGGACGGGACCCGGCTCGGCATCAGCGGCAAGCCCGACTACGTGAGGAAGGCCTGCGACGCCTCGCTACAGCGCCTCGGCGTCGACCACATAGACCTCTACTACCAGCACCGGGTCGACCCCGACACCCCCGTAGAGGAGACCTGGGGGGCGATGAAGGAGCTCGTCGAGGCCGGCAAGGTACGCTACCTCGGGATCTCCGAGGCCGCGCCGGAGACGATCCGCAAAGCGCACGCGGTACACCCGGTCACCGCCCTTCAGACCGAGTACTCGCTCTGGAGCCGGGATCCGGAGGACGAGATCCTGCCCACCTGCCGCGAGCTCGGGATAGGATTCGTCGCCTACAGCCCGCTCGGGCGCGGCTTCCTGACCGGGCGGTTCCGCCGCTTCGAGGACCTTCCCGAAGGCGACTACCGGCGCAACTCCCCGCGCTTTCAGGGCGAGAACTTCAAGAAGAACCTCCAGCTCGTCGACAGGGTGAGGCAGATCGCCGACGAGAAGGGCGTCACCGCGAGCCAGCTCGCGCTGGCCTGGCTGTTGCACCAGGGGGAGGATATCGTGCCCATCCCCGGCACCAAGCGCCGCCGCTACCTGGAGGAGAACGCCGCGGCCGTCGAGATAGAGCTGACGGAGGAGGATCTGCGGCGCATCGACGAGGTCGCTCCGAAGGGCGCCGCGGCCGGGGAGCGCTATCCCGAGGACGCCATGCGCGCGGTGAACCGCTGAGGTTTAGGGAGGGTAAGATAGGGCCGCTGTCGCAGGAGAGGAGAAAGGCGGTGCTAGAGAGATGGCCCAGAAGACCAGCGTCCCGATAAGCTGGTTCCCGGTGCCCGACGAATCCGAGCTGCCGGAGAACCTGCAGGGGCTCTTCCGCAAGGCGAAGGAGAACGTGGGGTTCGTACCCAACGTCTTCCGGGCGTACAGCTTCCGGCCCGAGCGTCTCTCGGCGTGGTTCAACCACTACAAACAGCTCCACGTCCCCACGGACAACCTGAGCGAGGCCGAGCGCGAGATGATCGCGGTCGCCGTCTCGATGGAGAACGGCTGCCTCTACTGCCTGGTGGCGCACGGCGCCGAGCTGCGGCGGGCGCTCGGAGACCCGGTTGCGGCCGACAGGATCACGCTCGACTACCGCCGGGCCGGGCTCGACGAGCGCACCCGGGCGATCCTCGACTACGCGGTCAAGGTAACGAAGGAGCCGCTCGAGTGCACCCCGGAAGACATCGAGCGTCTGCAGGGCTACGGGCTCACGCTGGAGGAGGTGTGGGACGTGGCCGAGATCGCCGCGATGTACAACTTCACCAACCGGATGTCGCTCGCCTGCGGCATGATCCCGAACGAGGAGTACCACGCCCTGTTTCGCTGAAGGCGGTGCGGGGATCGAGAGCCCGACGAGGGACGATCCCTCGGGTTAGCGGCCCAGCGTCTCCCCGAAGAACTCGAGCGTGCGCCGCCAGGCGTCCTCGGCGGCCTCCTTCCGGTAGTTGGGGCGGGTGTCGTTGAAGAAGGCGTGCGGGGCGCCGGGGTAGACGTGGTAGCGGAAGTCCTTGCCCGCCTCCCTCATGGCCCTCTCCAGCTCCGGGACGGCCCCGGTGATGCCTTTGTCTTCCTCCCCGTAGATGCCGAGCACCGGGGCGTTTATCTCCGGTACCCGATCGAGCGGCGGGTTCTGCCCGTAGAAGATGACCGCCGCCGCGAGCTCCGGGCACACCACGGCGAGATCGGCCGAGATGCCCCCGCCCATGCAGAACCCCACGCTCCCGATGCGCCCGGGGTCCACCTCGGGCCTCTTCTGCAGGTAGCGCACCGCGCCGACGAGATCCCGGGCGAAAGCCATCCGCTGCTCGGGGGTGAGCAGGCGCCGCAGGATCATGACCGCATCCTTCTCCTCCTGCGGCTTCTCCGAGAGCGCATTCTCGAGCTTCTCCGGGTCGCGCTGGACCTCCTGAGAAGCCCCCCGCAGGAAGCCCATCGCCCGCGCGACGCGCTCCGGGGTGAGCTTCTCGTTCCACTCCCCGGTGTAGAGATCAGGCGCGAGCGCCACGTACCCTTCGGCGGCGAAACGCCGCGCCACGTCCCTGATGTGCTCCTCCAGGCCCCAGATCTCCTGGATCACGACGACCGCGGGCAACCCATCTCCCGCGCCCTCCGGGACCGCGAGGTACGCCTCGAGAGCCCTGCCGTCACCCCTGAAGGAAACCCGCGACTCCTCGATGCCGTAAGCCAAGCTTTTCACCTCCCGTGAAGCTCCGTGAAGATTTTATCCCCGGAACCCGTACGCGCACGTATACGAACAGTAATATTTGTGGACGTAAGCGCATCGGCGTACGAGGAGCGGATTGGATACGGGATCACGGACGCAAAGGGAGGCTGCCGGCGGGTACCCGCACAGGGGACGGGTGCTCTTCGGGCTCGTGCTCGCGATGGGGCTCGCGGCGATGGATGCGACGATAGTCTCGACCGCCGTGCCCTCGATCGTGCGCGACCTCGGGGGCTTCTCGCTCTTCACCTGGATCTTCTCGATCTACCTGCTCGTGCAGGCGGTGATGGTGCCGATCTACGGCAAGCTCTCCGACCTCTACGGTCGCAAGCCGGTGCTCTTCTTCGGGACCGGGGTGTTCCTGCTCGGGTCGGTGTTGTGCGGTCTCTCCTTCAGCATGCCCGCGCTCATCGCCTTCCGGGCTGTGCAGGGGGTGGGGGCCGGGGCGATACAGCCGACGGTCACCACGCTCGCCGGCGACATGTACGACGTGCGTGAGCGGGCCCGCATCCAGGGCGCTCTCTCCAGCGTGTGGGGCATCTCTGCGGTCGTGGGCCCGGCGCTCGGCGGGCTGCTCTCCGAGTATGCCTCGTGGCGTTGGATCTTCTACATAAACCTCCCCGTGGGCGCGCTGGCGCTGCTCGTCGTCGGGATCTATCTGAAGGAGAGCGTCGAGAAGACGCATCATGAACTCGACTACCAGGGGGCGGCGCTCCTCGCGCTCGGGGTGGGGCTCGTCATCTTCGGGCTGCTCGAGGGCGGGGTCGGCTGGCCCTGGCTCTCGCCCCAGATCGTCGGGGTGTTCTCACTCGCCGCTTTGCTCCTGGCTGCCTTCGTCCGGCGCGAGCGCCGCGCCGCCGAGCCCACGCTCCCGCCCTGGGTCTTCGGGCGCCGGCTCCTCGTCGGGGCGAACCTCTCGGCGGCGGTGCTCGGGCTGCTCACGATCGGGCTGACCACCTTCCTCCCGACCTACGCCCAGGGGGTGCTCGGTGCGGGAGCCGTCGCCGCGGGATTCTCCCTCGCGGTGATGTCGATCGGCTGGCCGCTGGCCTCGACGTTCTCCGGGCGCCTCTACCTCAGGATAGGCTTCCGCGACACCGCGCTCATCGGCTCCCTCTTCTGCCTGGCCTCCGGCGTCGTCTTCAGCCTCCTCCCGCAATCCTCCCCCCTGTGGCTCGCCGCCGCCGGGAGCTTCGTCATGGGCCTCGGGCTCGGCCTCCTCTCCACCCCCATCGTCGTCGGTCTGCAGCAGGTCGTCGGCTGGGAGCGGCGCGGGACGGTCACCGGCGCCAACATGTTCACCCGTCAGCTCGGTCAGGCCGTCGGCGCTGCGCTCTTCGGCACCATCGCCAACTCCGCCCTGCTCGGCTGGCTCTCCCGTGCTCCTTCGGACATCTCGGGGCGCGTCCCCCATACCGTCGACGCCGCGAGCCGCCTGCTCGGCGGGAACGGAGCCCACGCCCTGGACGATCGGGCCGCCTCCTACGTACGTCACGGTCTCTACCTCGCCGCCCACCACGTCTTCCTCGCGCTCGCCGCCTTCGCCCTCCTCGGTATAGTCGTGCTGCTCGCCACCCCCCGACGCTTCGAGCCGCTGAGTTTCGGGAAACGCGGCTAGGGTAAAAAATACGCGACTACGACACGCGGAGCGCCGCAGGAGGTGTGCAACATGGCCGAGGTCGCCTACGTCTCCCGGGTGAAGGTCGAGCCGGTCGAAGGTAAGATCCGCCGCGCTTACGTCCCCCCGGACGGAGAGCCGGTGTTGTTCGGCGTCCACGGTGAGGTCGCCAGGCACTACGGGGTCTCGCCGGAGGAGGAGCCTGCGCACGCCACCACGCTCGACTACCTGGTCGCCGCAGCCGGCGGTTGACTGCTCGGGACCTTCTCGGGCGCGCTGGCAGCGCGTCGCGTCTCCTTCACCGGCCTTAGCGCCGAGGTTGCCGGTGAGGTGGAACTGGAGGGCAACGTGCTCGTCGTCAAGCGTATAAACGTCCGTTACCACCTGCGTGCGAGGGAGGACGACCGTAAGACCATAGAGCGCATCCTCTCCTTCTACGCCGACGGATGTCCCGTCGCCCGTTCCATCCGCGGGAGCATCGAGATCTCCAGCACCCTGGAGCTGGAACCCCTCCGGTGATTGTTAAGTTTTGTGCAGCGATGTTGGAGAAATTTGCGTAACTCGGTTGACAAAGTTCTCGCGGCGGTGTTAAGCTCTCTGAAGTCGTGAAGATCTCTTCGAGGACAGAAAGGGGTGAGAGGTGCTGATCCGTCTTATGAACAGCGCGGCGGCGGTCATCGCGGTGACCGACAGCCTGCCTGCGGAGAGGTGCGCCCTGATGTCCTCTCACCCTCGTTGATGCGCTGAACCAGCGGCATCTTTTGCCAGAGGGCCTCCGGACATCGGGACCGGAGGCCCGAAGTCTTGTACGTCCGCACCCGGATCTTTCGTAGCCTCCGGTCCTTTTGGGAGAGAGGGCGGGGCATTCTGAGGACGGCTTCGGAGTAGAAGGAGTCTGGGTCGTGTCGTACTACGGAGATCATCAGGTGGCGAAGGAACGGGAGAGGGAGAGGTTGAGAGAGGCGGAGGAGAGGAGGCTTGCGCGGCTTGCGGCCTGCGGGCGGCCGACGCTGCGGGCGCGGGTGGCGCGGCGGTTGTTCGTGGCGGCGGTCGCGCTCGAGCGTGAGGAGACCTGGCGCATCGTATGGGAGCGCCTCGAGGCGAGGGGGCGGCTTTGAGAGAAGGGGCCGCCCTTACGCTGCGGGGGGTGCGCAAGGGCTTCAGGAGGCGGCGGGGGGAGACGGTGCGGGCGCTGGACGGCGTCACGTTCGAGGTGGGCCGGGGTGAGGTCGTCGGCATCCTCGGTCCGAACGGGAGCGGCAAGAGCACGCTGGTGCGCGTCGTCTCCACCCTCGTCGTACCGGATGAGGGGGATGTCCAGGTCTTCGGGATCGACGCCGTGAAGCACCCCAAACGGGTGCAGCGCTACATGAACCGGGTCAGCGTGGAGGCCAGCTTCTTCAAGAAGCTCTCGGCGATGGAGAATCTACTCTACGGGGCGAAGCTCTACGGGGTCGGGGGCGGGGAGGCCCGCCCGCGGATACGCCGGATCCTCGAGGAGATCGGCTTCGATTTCGGGCGTGCCTCCGAGCCGATGGAGAACCTCTCGCGCGGGATGCAGCAGAAGATAGCCCTGGCACGGGCGCTGCTCACGAGCCCGGTTTTGATGCTGCTCGACGAGCCGACGACCGGGCTCGACCCGGCGAGCAAGCGCGACGTGCAGGCGCTCATCCGGCGCATGAGGGAGGAGCGAGACGCTTCGATCCTGCTCTGCACCCACGACATGGACGAGGCCGAAGGGCTCTGCGACCGCGTCGGGATCATGGCCGGCGGGCGCATCCTGGCGCTCGAAGAACCCGGCGCGCTCAAGCGGCACTACCGGGCGCGCACCCTCGAGGAGGCCTTCATGGCCGCCACCGGATACGGCGTCGAGCAGGCCTCGGCCTGAAGAAGAGGAGGTGTGCCTTGCGGCAGGGCGGGATGAAACCCAGGTGGGCGATAGAGCTCGTTGCCACCTGGGGGTACGTGCAGAGGAACTACTACCTCACCCGGCGCTACTTCATGTGGGAGCTGGTCTGGCTCACCTACACCGCGGTCAACGTCATCTCCATAACGTTCATCGGCAAAGGTGCCGGTGTCCTCTCCGGCGGGGGCGGGATCGACGTGGCGCGCTTCACGACGTATCTGCTCATCGGGGCGCTCATCTGGAGCTACCTCTCGATGATCTTCGACGTGCTCTCCGAGACGGTGAGCTGGGAGCGGTGGGAGGGGACGATCGAGTACACCTTCATGAGCCCGGCGAGCCGGGTGACCCACCTCCTCGGGATGGGGATCTACGCGGTGGTCTACGGGATACTGCGCACCGCGCTCATCCTCGCCGCGGTCTCGCTCCTCTTCGAGCTCGACCTCTCGCACGCCGATTACCTGGGAGCCCTCGTCGTGCTCGGCGCGTGCAGCGTCTCGCTCGTGGGGTTCGGGGTAATCGCGGCGGTGATGCCGCTCCTCTCACCGGAGAAGGGGCAGCAGGTCACCTACATAATCTCCGCCCTGATCCTGCTGGTCTCCGGCGTCTACTACCCGATCGGCGTGCTGCCGGGCTGGATGCAGGAGATCGCGCACCTCTCCCCGGTCTACTACGGGCTAGAGGGGGTGAGGAAGGCGCTTCTGGACGGTGCCGGTCTCGGCGCGCTGTGGGGCTTCGTCTGGCCGCTTCTGGTGATGGGCGCCGTCTTCGTCCCGCTCGGGCTTTTGGTCTTCCACCTCGGCGAGCTCTATGCGAGGAAGAGCGGGAAGCTCAAGCGCAGCGGTTAAGGCTCGAGCAGGAGCCTCTCCCCCGAACCCTTCCTCCCGCCCCGCATCGGCAGGTAGCGTCCGTCCTGCCAGAGCGGCAGCAGGTCGTCATAGTGGGAAGAGAGGAGGTTCCCCGACTCGCCCATCGGCATGACGAAGCGCGAGTCTCCGGGGTCGGCGAGGCTGACGACCTGGCGGTAGCTCGGCCCGGCGGTCATCTCGAAGCTCGAGGGGTCGTAGGAGCCGACGTTCACCGTCGACTCGTCCCCCCCGTGCGACAGGGTCCGGTCGGCGAAGCGGGCGAGCGGGCTCTTGGAGAGTACCGGGTGGTCTATCACGGTCTTGTGGATGTCTCCCCACCGGGGCACATTCCCACCGAACCCCTCGAGCGTGCGGTCGAAGGCCCGGGCGGCGTACGCGAGGCACTCCTTCCGGGTGCCGCAGGCCCTGTCCCCGTGCTCGAGGGCGTTCAGGATGTAACGCGGGTGGTCCCAGTGCTCCTCCCCGACCTCCTTCGCCGGGAGTCGGGTGAGCCGGGCGTACCAGCCCTCGAAGAGCGCCGCCTCGCGCGAGGATGGTGATACCTTCCCGTCCCACCGGAGGAGCCGCTTCCGCCAGGTCTCGCCGTCCCCGGTGAGGGGGTGCATGTCCTCTATGACCGGCCGGAAGCTCTCGAAGAGGAGCGACTTCTGGTCGAACTGTATCCGCTCCATATCCTTCCGGGAGAGCTTTCTGCCGGAGTTCGTTACCTCTTCGATCATCTGCCGGATGCGCTCCGCCCGGTAGGGGTCGGCCCACTCGAGCGAGAGCGTGTAAGGGTAGTCCTTCGGTGTTACCTTGTTGTTCGCGGTGACGACGAAGCCCTCCCTGGGGTTGAACGTCCGGGGCCAGTCGCGGTAGGGGACCCAACCTCGCCAGTCCCAACTCCCGTTGCCGGGCATCGGGTAGAGCCCGGTGTCCCCTTTCTTCCGGATCGGGAATTTGCCCGGCGCCACATAGCCTATGTTGCCCTCCTTGTCGGCGTAGACGAAGTTCTGGCTCGGGGCGACGTAGCTGCGGAGCGCCGCGTTGAACTGGCGCCAGTTCTCCGCCTTCTCTACGCCGAGGAAGGCCCCGATCGTGCCGTCCTTCGGGGCGAGGCTCGTCCAGCGCAGCGAGAGGCTCCTGCCGCCGGGGACCTTCTCCACGTCGGAGATCACGGGCCCGTAGACGCTCTCGCGTACGCTCAGGTGCACGGGCTTTGCGCCCTTGACCTCTATCGTCTCGTGGTGCACCCGGTAGGGACGCACCTTCCCCCGGTAGATGTAGGCCCTGCCGCCGTCCACGTCGTGCATCACGTAGAGATCCTCCACGTCCGCCCCGACGTTGGTCACCCCCCAGGCGATGTGGCGGTTGTGACCGATCACGACGGCCGGAAGACCGGGGAACGAGGCCCCGGTAGCGTCGATGCCGGGGGACTTCAGGTGCACCAGGTACCAGATCGAGGGGGCCTGCAGCCCGAGGTGGGGGTCGTTGGCGAGGAAGGGCTTCCCGGTCGTGGTGTACCGGCCGGAGACGACCCAGTCGTTTGAGGCCGCGAGCGCCTCCGGGAGCGAGCGGCCTGCCCGCAGTACAGCCTCGGCCTGCTCCGCGTCGGCTCGCGAGACGTTCCCCTGGGAGACGTCCGCCCCGCTCAGGACCGTCGGGGCGTCCTTGGGGTATGGGGGGAGTAGCTGCGCGATGCGCCTCTTGCTCAGCCCTCTCGCGAGCAGCCGGTAGCGTTCGAGCTCCGAGTCCCAGTTCGCCGAGAGCTCGAAACTCTGCAGCTTGGCCCACACCAGAACATCGGCCGGCCGCCACGGTGCGGGCCTGTATCCGAGCAGCCGGAACTCGACCGGAAGCGGCGGGTCGGTCTTCAGGTAGGCGTTGATCCCGGCCACGTAGTCGTCCACCACCCGCTTCGAGGCCGGATCCAGGTTGCGGTAGGCCTCCCGGGCCGCCCGGTAGAAGCCCCAGGTCCTGACGAACTGATCCTGCTCCACCGTGGCCCTGCCGAGCACCCCCGAGAGCGTCCCGCGCCCGATCCTGCGCTGGAAGTCCATCTGCCACAACCGGTCCTGCGCGTGGACCACCCCGAGCGCGAAGAACAGGTCGTGGGCGTCTCTCGCCTCTATCGTAGGGATGCCGTGGGAGTCCCGGATCGCCTCGACCGGGTGGTGCAGCCCCGCCACCCTGAGCGTCCCGCTCCCCTGCGGGAGCGTGCTCCTCTTCAGGTAGAGGTATCCTCCCACACCGGCCACGATGGTAACCGCCACGACCACGGCCACGGCCAGCCCGAGCCAGCGCAGAATGCGCCTTCCCCTCCCCGCCAAAGACCCCTCCTCTTCCGGATACTCAGCGGGTGATAATCCCACCCGCCGTCATTCTAGCACCGGTGGTGTGGGCTCTAGGTGCGGGGAGAGAGGAGCTTCGGGCCGGTCAGGCAGACGGCGGCGGCCACGAGGGCGCAGATGATCGCCGGGTAGACGAAGATCTCCGCCGGGGTGAAGGTGCCCCTGAGGCCGAAGACCACCCCGAGGGCGTCGTTCATGTAGGAGAAGGGGATGAAATCTCGGATGGTCGCCAGGGCGCCGGTCGGGTGGCGGTTGCGGAAGAAGCCGGAGAGGTAGATCAGGGGGAAGAGTATCGCGGTCGCGTACAGCAGCACGTCCGCCGGGGAGGTGGTGAAGTTGGCGATGAAGATCCCGATGCAGTTCGCTGCGAACAGCGTCAGGAAGACCGCGAAGGTCGTCGCCGCGAGCCATATGGCGGGGGCGGGATGCAGGATGTAGGTGATGATGAGCGCCGGCAACAGCTGCAGGAAGTCCAGCACGGCGTTCACCGCCAGGATCTCGAAGGTGATCCTGTACGGCGAGCGCGGGGTCATCGCCAGGCGCACCAGGATGCCGTCGTTTATATCCGTCGTCAGGCTCTCGCCCGCACCGAAGGTGCCGGCCATGAGCGCCACGATCCCCACCACCGCCGCCCCGTACTGCGGTGGGATGCCGCTCGCCGCCACCGGGACGATGAGGGCTATCGGGTAGAGGAACTTCAAGGCGAGCGCGAAGCGCCGGCTGAAGAAGAGGACGACGTCCTTCTTCCAGTAACTATCCGGCGGGTTGATCTTCATCCCTGAGAGCCTCCCCGGTGAGCTTCACGTACACGTCCTCCAGGTTCGGGCGCCGGACCGAGAGCGTCACGATGTCCCCACCCGCCCGCACGAGCGCCGCGACGACGTCGGCGACGATGCCGCTCCTCTCTTCGCAGTGGATCACGAGGTCCCTGCCCTCGGTGACGACCTGCCTTACACCCTCGACTTCGAGTACCGGATCGTACTCGACCGGGACCCGCAACCGCGCGACCACCCGTTGCAGCCCCTCGAGGGTCGAGATCAACTCGTCCGGTGTTCCGGTCGTGACGATCCTGCCCCGGTGCAGGAACGCCACCCGGTCGCACAGGGCTTCGACCTCGTCGACCTGGTTGCTCGCCAGCACGATGGCGGTCCCGGAGGAGGCGAGATCCCGGATCTTGCGCTGGTAGGCGAGCTGCGAGGTGTAGTCGAGCCCGACGGAGGGCTCGTCCAGCAGCAGGAGCTCCGGGTCGTGGGCCATCGCCTCGATCAGGGCGAGCTTCTTGCCCATCCCGTAGGAGAAGGTCTTGGCCTTGTCGTCCCGGTACTCGGCCAGGTCGAAGTACTCGAAGAGCTCCGCGAGCGCCCGCTCGGCTTTCTTCTCGTCCATCCCGTAGAAGCTGGCGAAGAGGTAGGCGTTCGCCCACGCCGTGAGATCGCCGTAGTGGGTCGGGCGGTCCACCATGAGCCCGAGCTTCGCCCGGACCTTCCGCCTCTCTCTCACCCCGTCGAGCCCGCAGACCTTGAAGGAGCCCTCATCCGGTTTTATCCGGGTGGAGACGACGCCGAGCAGCGTGCTCTTGCCGCTCCCGTTGGGGCCCATGAGCCCGAAGACCTCGCCTCGTTCGACTTGCAGGCTCGCACCTTCGACCCCGCGTCCGCTGCTTTTGTATACCTTCGTTACGTTTTCGACCTCGAGTACCGGAGGCAAGGTCCGTGGGTCTCCTTTTTACTGGTCCGAATCCACCACGAAGAAACATTCTAGCGCTCTTTCGCAGGCGGAGTATGTTAAGCGGTTTACCGGCGCCGGGTTAGCCGCGGCTCCGTGGAGGGTAGATGTCGGGTGTGGAGTGTCCGGAGTCTGGAGGGTCTGTGATGGCGACGAGAATAGCGGTGCTCGGAACCGGGATCATGGGCGCGGCGATGGCGAGGAACCTGCTGAAGGCCGGGTTCGAGGTCGGCGTGTGGAACCGCACGCGGGAGAAGGCCGAGCCCCTCTCGGAAGAGGGGGCAATGGTCGCCGCAAGTCCGGAGGAGGCCGCGGAGGGAGCGGATTTTTTGATCACGATGCTCCCCACGGCGGAGGTCATCGAGGAAGTGCTCGGGGACGGTGTGCTCGGGGCTCTCGCCCGGGACGGCGTGTGGCTGCAGACGAGCACCGTGGGCGTCTCAGGGTGCGGGAAGCTGGCCGAGCTCGCGAAGCGTGCCGGTGTCTCTTACGTGGACGCCCCGGTGCTCGGCACGAAGCAGCCCGCCGAGCGGGGGGAGCTGGTGGTGATCGTCTCCGGCCCCGAAGAGCTGAAGGAGCGGTGCGCACCCGTCTTCGACGCGGTGGGACGCAGGACGCTCTGGCTCGGCCCCGAAGCGGGGGAGGCGAGCCGGCTGAAGCTGGTCGCGAACAACTGGATCGACGGGCTCCTCGGGGCGCTCGCCGAGACGATAGCCCTCGCCCGCGCGCTCGGGGTTGACCCGGAGGGGTTCTTGAACATCATAGAGGGGGGCCAGATGGATTCACCGTACGCCCAGATGAAGGGCCGGATGATGATAAAGGGAGAGTACCCGGTGAGCTTCCCGCTCGAGCTGGCCCGCAAGGACGTCGGGCTCATCCTCGAAGCGGCCGCGGGAGGGGCTCTCGGGATGCCCGTCTCCGAGGCCGTGGCCTCACACTTCGACCGTGCGATCGAGTCCGGCCACGGTCAGGAGGACATGGCCGCCATCTACGAGGGTGTGCAAAGTTCCTGAGGGATGCGATGAGACCCGCGCCGCGCGTGACCGGCCTCTCCTGGGGCAGGGTCGAGACGGATCGCGGCGTTTTCCGGGACGCCAAGCTCTTTCCCGGTGGAGCGCGGGAGTGGGACTGGGGCGAGACCGGAACCCATCATCATCCCGGCGTGCAACCGGCCGACGTGTCCGAGCTGCTCGAGAGGGGCGCCAGAGAGGTGATCATCGGCTGCGGCTTCCACGGCCGCCTCGGGGTCTCGCCGGAGACCAGGGTATTTCTCGAGGGGCACGGCATCGAATTGCATGTTCTCCAAACTCCCGAGGCCGCCGCACTCTACGAGCGGCTGTGCGAAGAGGGCCGGGCGGTGGGTGCGCTGGTGCACTCGACCTGCTAGCGGCTGGGGATATAATGACCGAGGAGAGACGCTGTACTCGAAAGGAGGAGATCGCCGTGGCGGAGACCAAGAAAATCACCTGGGATCCGGAGGCCGAACGCAGGATCAAGCGCAGCCCCTTCTTCATGCGCCGCTACATCCGCAAGCGCATCGAAGAGCGCGTCGCGAGCCGCGGCCGCGACCGCGTGACCGAAGCCGACGTGGACGAGAGCGCTCGCTCCTACCGCCAGTACCGCTTCAAGTAACCCGGCCTCGCGATCTACCGCCTTCCTCCGCCCGTTCCGCGGGCCGCCCCTCGCGTGCCTCGCGGTGGAACATGATCGTCGTCTCTATCGACCCGGAACGGGCGTAGACCTCGCGGATCTGACGCTTTATGAACCAGCGCTGGTTGCTCCTGGCCGGGAATTCGCCGTAGAGCTCCTGCAGCCTCCGGCACTCCTCGTAGAGCTCGCGCAACAGACGCTCGAGATCCGCGAGCGGAAACCTCTCGAGCATCCGCTCGAACTCGTCCTCCCCGACCGACATCGCCCACTCCAGCGACGCCTCGGGCTCCGTCGCAGGGCCCTGCCCCCCCTGTGGCGAGAGCAGCCCCCGGGGATCGACCCCCAGCGCCCGCGCAAGCTTGCGTACCGTCCCGAAGTGCGGGTTCGAGATCCTGCCGCTCTCTATCCCCGATACCGTCGTCGGACTCACCCCCGCCTCCTCGGCGAGCTTGCTCTGAGTCCACATCTTCAGCCGTCGGATCTCGACCAGCCGCTCCCCTATGTTCTCGTTCCTCTCCATGCCCTCTTCATACGCCTCTACTCACCCGTAAGTATAGCATGCCTGTTCCGCAAGCCGTTTTTTGCATAGTAGATTGTTAATTTTCTGTCTTGAAGTAGTCGTGGAAGAATGTTAGACGGGCTGTGGGGTTTGGTTGTTCGGGCGGTTTTGGAGGGGGAGGTTTCCGGTGGGCTGGTGCCGGGATCCGCAAAAAATATCCGGGCCGGCGAAGCGCCCCCACTGCTACACGGACGCGCAACCACCGGCCCGGTCCGGGCACCTCATGGCTCCCGGAAGGTTGTCGGGTTCAGCTGTCCATCGGACCCTTCCCTCCTACCCAGAGGCCAACAACCTGTAACCATGATAACACGTCGGGTCTCCCCGCGTGGCGGGTATAATGGTCCGTAGCCTGCAGGCGAAGGAAGGGTTCGGTTCGATCTCCATGAAGTGGCTCAAGGTCTACGGTCTTCCGAGGTTGCCCCTGTTTCTCGCCCGGATCGCGATGCGGCTCGGGTTGCCCGGGCCTTCGTGGTACAAGTGGAAGGCCGCGTCGAGCGGGACCGGTGTGATCCTGGACGAGATGATCCGGGCGGCGGACGACCTCGGCTACAACGGGCAAAAGATAGCGCAGCTCGCGATGAGCCGCATCGGGGAGAAGCAGGGGCGGGACCTGCGCGAGCAGCTCGGCGTGAGGACGATGAAGGACACCGTCGACGTGGTCATGCTCGCCAACCGCTTCTTCGACATCGAGATCACGCTGACCGAGCAGAAGGAGGGGCGGTACGTCATAAACGCCGACCGCTGCCCGTGGTTCGGCGGGATGGGCAAGGAGGGCGTCCCCGGCTGGGACGTCAAGCCCTGCGCCGCCTTCTCCACCTACGAGAAGGCGCTCGTCAAGGCGATAAACCCCAACGTGAAGCTCTCCTACACCGAGAAGAGGACCACCGGAGGGCAGACCTGCCGCGGCGTCTACCAGTACAGGGATGAGGCCCTCGGCGACGGTCCCGCGGGGGGCGTGAAGCCGGAGATGGTGCAGATCGGCCGCAAGCCGGGGAAGAGAGAGAAGGCCCCGGCGGAGTAGATGAAGCGTATCGAGATAGACACCGCGCGGGGTCGCGAGCGGGTGCCGCCCGGGCAGTACCTGGTGGGGGAGAGGTGGCCGGTTTTGACCGCCGGGCCGACCCCGGGGTTCGACCCCGAGAGCTGGGACTTCCGGGTCGAGGGGCTTATCGAGAACCCCCTGAGGTTCACCTGGGAGGAGTGGGGCAGGCTCCCGAAGGTCGAGGTGAGGGCGGACATGCACTGCGTCACCTCCTGGAGCCGGCTCGACAACCTGTGGATGGGCGTGCAGGCGAAGTACATCCTGGAGCTCGCGAAGCCCGAGCCGGAGGCGGAGTTCGTCTCGGTGTTCTGCGACGGCGGCTACACGACCAACGTCCCGCTCGAAGAGCTATACGAGGAGGACGTCCTCTTCGCCACCCACCACGACGGCGAGCCGCTCTCGCCGGGGCACGGGTATCCTCTGAGGCTCGTCGTCCCGCGCCTCTACGGCTGGAAGAGCGCGAAGTGGGTGCGCGGCATCGAACTCCTCGCCGAGGACAGGCCTGGCTTCTGGGAGGAGAACGGCTACCACAACTACGGCGACCCCTGGCGCGAGCAGCGCTACAGCTTCAGCTTCTAGGGGCGGTACCCGTAGCGCGAGAGCAGCGGCGCGGTGAGTGCGGTGACGAGCGCGCGGTCGCGGGGGGACATCTCCGTCTGCCAGCGGCGGTCCTCTCGCAGCTCGACGGTGCCGGTCTCGAAGCGGTTGGGATTGCCGGAGACGGTGTGGCTCACGCCGAGCTCGACCCCGCGTTCTCCGGTCAGCGGGATGCGGGCGTCCTCCTCGTCCACCAGCTTCAGGATGCTCAGGAAGCTCGCACGCGGATCGGCGACGAAGTCCTCGTAGCGCAGGCGGAGGTATCTATCCGGGGTCTTCCGCCAGAGGGCTTCGGCGGCGGCGTTCCAGGCGTTCCACATGACGGCGCTGCGGGCCGGGGGGGAGCTGAACATGTACTCCCGGTTCTCGGTGTCGGGCTGGCGCTTCTTCTTCTGCCAGGAGTAGGCGGCGGCCCTGGGGTCGCGGACGAGGTGCAGCGCGTAGAGCTCGACGCCGGGGGCGTGGGACATCGCGTAGCCGTGCGCGGGCTCCTTCGATGAGTCCACGACCACCCGGCTGCCGGCGACTTCGCCGATGGCCTCGTAGAGCCTGCCGTAGGAGGCGAGGAGCTTCCCGATGCGGCCTTCCATCCGCCTCCACCCTCCGGGGGCGAGCATGAGCGGGATGTGGCGGGTGCGGGTGCCGGCCCGCTGTAGCCGGATCATCTCGCGGGCGAAGTCTTCGTCCGGGCCGCCGAAGGCGCGCCGCATGATCTCCTGCCAGGTGGCGCATTCGTGGAACGGCCTCCCGCAGCCGCACAGGCGGTTCTCCAGCACGTTGTGCCGCCAGAGGAAGTTCAGCTCGCCGGCCGAGAAGAACCCCCTGATCTGCCCCAGGGAGTTCGAGAGGATCGTGCTCCCGCTGCGCCCGAGGCCCACGACGTAGAGGACCTTAACCACGCCCCAGCCTCCGTGGAAGGTACCTGCGGGCGACGTTCCAGAAGGTGCGCAGGAACTCGCGGTCCGTCTCCGAGAGGCCGAGGAGGAGCAGGACAGCGAGGAAGACCATCCCCAGGAAGACGCCCAGGGCGGCCACCCGCACGATCGGGATGTGAACCGGGAAGAAGAGGCCGAGGAAGTAGGTCGCGAGAGCGGCGACGACGCCCGCGATGAGCGGCTTCAGCCACTCCGGGCTGTAGGGCCAGAAGCCAATCTTCCACCTGACCGCACCCATCGTCCCCGCGTTCTCCGCGACGATCGCCGTCGCCATCCCCACGGCCGCCCCGATTATCCCGAAGTGCGGGACCAGCAGCAGGCTCACGATCACGCCGAGGATGGCGGCGGAGGTGGTCGCGACCATCTCGATGTTCTGGCGGCCGGTCATCGCGAGCATGCGCGGCGTGGTCCCGACCGAGGCGCTGAAGAGCTGGGCCACCGCGACGATCCAGAGCGCGCTCTCCCCCCTGACGAAGTCTTTGCCGAAGACCGCGAGGATGTCGTGCCCGAGCACCACGATGACCAGGAAGATGGGGAAGGCCCCGATGAAGATCCAGCGCGATACGTCCTTGTAGAGCCTGCCGAGCTGATCGAGCTCGCCCCGGGCGTAGAAGCTGGAGATGATCGGGGAGAAGATGCCGGAAAAGGCGAAGCGCACGATCGTCGAGAGGGTGGCGGTGCGGGCGGCGGCGTTGAAGATCCCGACCGGGGCTCCGGCGGCGAAAGCGGTGAGGATCAGGACCGCCGACTGGTTGTCCAGGTAGCGGGCCCCGGTGGCGATGCTCAGAGGGATCGAGACCTTGAAGAGCTCGCGGGTCTCCATCTTCGGGGGAACGCGGCGGTCGAAGAGCGGCGGGAAGAGTCTCTTCAGGAAGTACACCCCGAGGAGCCCGGCCAGCAGCATCGCGGCGCCGTAGGCGGCTATGACGCTGGTGACGCTCCTGCCGAACAGATAGAAGACGCCGAGCAGCACCAGGAAGAGCGCTGGCCTTGCGAACTGCTGGACGTAGGCGGCGTAGGTGACCGTCTGGAAGCCCTGGGTCGCCCAGGCGACCATGCTCATGAACACGAAGAACGGCAACACGAACGCGAACGCCCGGATGACCGTCGCCATCTCAGGGCTGCTGTTCGGGAGGTGGGTGGCGACGAAGGGGGCCGTGAAGAAGAGCGCCGCGCCCAGCGCGAGGCTTATCCCGAGCGTGATCAGGACGGTCTGCACGATCGTGCCCTTGACCCTCGGGGTGTCTCCCTTCGCCCGGTGGTGGGCGACGTAGCGCACGACGCTGTTCTCCATGCCGAAGCGGGAGACGGTCTGTGCTCCGGTCACGACCGCCACCCCGGAGGAGTAGAAGCCGTACGTCTCGGCGCCGAAGAGCCTGGAGATGGCGATCTGGGTGATGAATCCTAGCAGGCGTCCGACCCCCTGCCCGAGCGTGCTGATCCCGGCACCGCGGGCGACCCGGGCGACGTAGGTGTCGTCCCGTCCGGTCGGGGTGACCCCGGGCGCTATGTCCTGCTCGGGCTCCCTGCCCGGGAGACCGCCCGTCCTGTCCTGTCCTCGGGAGTCCATTAGCGGAGGATTATAGAGGTTCTCCGCCGGGAGAAGGGGCTGCCCTCCTGCTCCCTTCCTTCCCGTTCTTTCTGCGCCACAGGCCCGCCGCCATCTCCCAGAGGGCCGCGAAGCCCATCCACGCCCAGCCCACGCCGAAGAGTATCCAGAGCGCCGCTCCGAGGCCTCCCAGGTTCTCGGAGAAGGCGATGAGCCCGGCCCACGCGCCTATCGTGAGCGGGAGCGTGCCCCACAGCGGGAGCGCCCGCGCCGGGGCCGAGGCGAGCCCGAAGAGGATCGCCCCGGCGGCGAGCGCGAACAGCCCGACCCGGAAGGTGCGGTAACCCGGCGCGGCGGTGAGGTAGACCTCGTCGAGCTTGAGCCAGAACAGCATGACGTCGCCCGCGATGACGAGGAGGAGCCCGAAGAGGGTGAAGAGGAACGCGAACCGTTCGGTCCAGCCGGTGCGGTTCCGCTGCCAGGAGTGGAGCCCGATGAGCCCCACGGCGAGCATCAGCGGGGCCGAAGGGAAGAGCTTCCAGAAGAAGTTCGGGCTCTTGAACTTCACCTCCGAGAGGTGGACGCCGAGCGGTGAGAGCGCCCAGAGGATCCCCCCGATGAGGCAGGCCACGGAGAGCGCCCGCAGCAGGGAACGTGTGGATTTTTCGGTCAAAGCCTGCTCCTTTCCACGCCGACGGCCCGCAGCCGGCATGCCTAGGAGTAGTGGGGCAGGGGCCCACCGGCGTCCTTGAGCACGTAGTCACGGAACATGCGACGGACGATATCCGGGTGCTTACCCGCCAGGTCGTGCCTCTGGTCCGGGTCGTTCTTCACGTCGTAGAGCTGCATCTGGGTCCCGTCGTAGCGGCCGTGGATCAGGTACCGATCGTCGCGCGCCCAGACGTAGGCGTCGTAGCCGAGCGTGAAGTGGTCCCGCTTCTCTTTGGGCTCCCCGCCTTCGAGGATGGGCGAGAGGTCCGTCCCCTGCATCTGCGCGGGGGGAGATATGTCCATCGCCGAGAGGATGGTGGGGGCGACGTCGTGGGTCGAAGCGTAGTAGTCGCTCTTCTTCCCCGCACCCTTGCCTTCGGGGTGGCGGATCAGGAAGACGGTGTCGGTGAGCTCCGGGTAGAGCGCGTTGTAGGGCTTGCCGACGTAGCCGTGCTCCCCCAGGCAGTGCCCGTGGTCGGAGAGCAGGATCAGGAGCGAGTTGTCTAGCACCCCGAGCTCGTCCGCCTTGTTCAGGAAGTGCCCGAGCCATCGATCGGCGTGGGTGGTCTCGCCCGAGTAGAGCGCGCGCATCCTCTTGAGCTCGGCCTCGGTCAGATAGTCGCTCGGGCCGTAGTCGGGCTCTATGGGCTCGGGTCCGTGGTAGGAGTCGTCGTAGAGATCGACGTACTTCTTCGGCGGCGCCCACGGTTCGTGCGGGTCGTAGTTGTCCACGACGAGGAAGAAGGGCTGCTTCTCCCGCAGGCCCTCGAGCAGGTCCGCGGCCCCGCCGAAGACCTTGGCCGCGAACCAGTCGGTCTCGTTCCTGTGCCCCGCGGTGTTGGCCAGAAACTGCTGGATGGTGTCGTGGACCCGGAACTTGTTCCCTTTGAGCAGGTACTTGCTCATCTCCTTCTCGGAGACCGTCCAGGCGGGCTTGTAGTGGTCCTTCTCCTGCCCCCGAACCCACTCGAAGACGTCGAAGCCCTGGTGGAAGTTGTAGAAGGGCTTGAAGAGGTGGTCGGTGTCCGAGATCAGGGCGTTCGCGAACCCGTTCTGCTTGAGGACGTCGGCGAGGGTCGTCTGCCCGTCGGGGATGGGCTCCCAGCCCCACGGCATGTACCCCTCGCCCCTGACCGGGTGCCAGTTGCGGAAGGGCCAGGTGCGGGTGCCGGTGTGGATGGCCCGCCGGGCGCAGATGGTCGGAAGGGACTCCGGGTAGGGACGGCTGAAGACCAGGCTCTCCTTCGCCAGCGCGTCGAGGTTGGGGGTCTTTATCCAGCGGTTGCCGTAGGCACCGACGTGGTCGCGTCGGAGGCTGTCTATTATCACCAGTATGACGTTCATCTTCGAGCCGCCTTTCGGAAGGTAACTCTGGTACCTGCTCCCGGCGGCGACCGAAGAGCCCAGGAGAACGGCTCCCGCCGCGCCGGCCCCGGTGGCCTTGAGAAAGCTCTTGCGGGTGATCCTCGTCCGGTCCAAGGCCCCTTCCTCGTCGTCGTGCAAAGATGGCTTTCAGAGACCGCAGCGTATTCTATAGCAGATATGTTAACCCAGACGGAGCCCGGTATCCGGGCGCGATGATACCCCTTCTTTCGAGCTCAGTAGGCGCCCTTGCGGCGCAGCACGGCCCCGATGGTGAGGATGATGATCTTGATGTCGAACGAGAGGGACCAGTTCTCGATGTAGTAGAGGTCGAGGCGGACCATCTCTTCGAAGGAGAGGCTGTCGCGCCCGTTTATCTGCCAGTAGCCGGTCATGCCGGGCATGACCGCGAGGCGTTTCTTGTGCGCCTCTTTCATCCGCCCGTGGTCCCTGAGCGGGAGGGGCCTGGGGCCGACGAGGCTCATCTCGCCCTTGAGCACGTTGATGAGCTGCGGCAGCTCGTCTATGCTCCAGCGCCGCAGGAACCGGCCCACGCGGGTGACCCGGGGGTCGTCCCTTATCTTGAAGAGGATGCCGTCGGCTTCGTTGGCCTCCTCGAGCTCCTCCTGCTGCTCTTCGGCCCCCTCGTACATCGAGCGGAACATGTAACAGGTGAAGACCCTCTCGTCGGCGCCGACCCGCCTCTGCCGGAAGAGAACCGGGCCGGGAGAGTCCAGCTTGATGGCGAGCGCGACGAGGGCGAAGAGCGGCAGCAACGCGAGCAACCCCGTGGCGGAGAGCGCCAGGTCGAGTGCCCGCTTGAGCGTCCGCTGGAAGTTGTCGAGGCGGGGGTAGCGCACGTCGAGGAGGGGGACGCCCAGGCTCCGGGAGACGGAGGGACGCAGCCGCATGAGGCCCAGCGCTCCCGGGACCACCCACATCTGTACCCCGCGCAGCCGCACCGATTGCAAGACCTCGAGCAGGTTGTCGTCCGGCAGGCGCTCGGCACCGGCGAGGAGTACGAGCTTCGCGCCGCTCTCCTCCAGCGTCCGGCGCAGCTCGTCGATGTCCACGCGTCCCTGCGGGGTGAGACCTGCCTCCCCGGCTGGGGTATAGGCTCCCGGGGCGAGGTCGAGCAGGCGCCTGAGCCTCTCGCGGCCGGCCTCGTCCCCGACTATGAGGGTAGGGATGAGCCCGATGCCCCGGCGGTAGACCGTGTCGAGACCTCGCTCGTAGAGGAGGCGCAGCGGGATGGAGAGGAGGCCGAACAACACCACCGCGGCCACTGCTTCCTCGCCCGGGAGCCCGCTCTCCGGGTAGAAGTGTGCCCCGGCGACCACGAGCGCGGCCCACAACAGGAGTGCCCCGACGAGCGCGCCGGGGTTGCGCCGGCTGGAGGCGCGCCCGTACATCCCGCAGGAGACGAAGACGGGAACGAGCACGGCCAGGAGCACCGGGACGAGATGCAGGGAGCCCGAGGCCAGGGAGAGGGCCGCGCCCAGCGATCCGGCGTCGATCAGGAGAAGGATCAGGACGCTCGCCGGACGGCGCAGCACCCCGCTGCTCAGCAGGTTCCTGATCGCTTCTCTCATCTCACCCCTCCGGAGTATAACCCTTCGGGGGGAGGGGTTTGGAGGACTACCAGCTGCCCCGGGCGTAGGTGTGCGAGGGTAGCTGGTGACCCCGCGGGTAGACCAGGTACGCCATCCCGCCCGAGCCGGTCTCGAACCACACCTTGCGGAACTGGTCCCTCTCGTAGACCCGCTCGACCCCGGCGGCGCTCTTCGCCGCCGGGTCGTTGACGATGACGTCCCCGGAGCGGGTGAAGCCCCGGATCACGAGCAGGTGACCCTCCGTCGAGGGGATGGGGGCGCCGTCGAGCTCGCCCCTGTGCCAGGCGACGCTCGCGACGAGCGGGATCCCCGCACCGATGAAGCGCTCCGCCTGGCCGAGCGAGGAGAAGCGGTTGACCGAGCCCACGAGCCCGTAGGATGCGGCGTAGGCGGTGTTGAACGGCCAGTTGCCGGTGCCGCCGTAGACGTGGTCGTAGGTGCCGCGGGCTACCCTCGGGACCGGCTGGTCGAGCGTCTCCCTCCCGGTCTTCTTCGCCCAGTAGGCCATCACCATCGAGAGGGAGGTCGGTGAGCACCAGACCTCGCCGCCGTCGGGGTAGACCATCTGCGAGCGGGGCGGAACGGCGAGGTTCTTCCCCCATATCCTCCGGTCGGGCCCCACGCCGAGCGGCTCCCCGGCGCGGTAGGAGTTCGAGGTGGTGAAGAACAGCGCCCGTACCCCCGGTGAGATCCCCTTCTTCGCGGTGAAGAGCTTCAGGCGGTACTGGTAGGCTCCGGCGAAGACGCGCCCGCGGCCCTGCAGGGTGTCGGTCGCCACCTGCCAGCGGGCGGTCTTCTGCCCGTCGACGCTGTGGCGCTCTATCGTGCCGGTGCCCTTCGCCCAGATGCCGAGGTCGAACCAGCGCGTCCAGCTCCCCCCCGAGCGTACCCGTACGTCGAGTTCGATCCAGGTTCCCGGGGGAGTCGAGCCGTTCCACGAGGGGTTCAGGGTGTCGAAGGCGATGCCGGGCCGGTGGACGGGGGAGAGGATCGAGCCCCAGTAGAAGGCGCCGCCGTTGTACTTGCCGCTCCTGTCCGTGCCCCGGTGCGGGTGGGCGCCGAGCCGGACCGTCGCGGTGCCGCCGGCGTTCCTGGAGATCACCACGGCGTCACGGTGCCCCTCCGAGAGGGCGCGGTGGGTGTCGAAGCGGTCGAAGTGTACGTAAGGACGGGCGGCCCCTGCCCGGGCCGTGGCGCCGGACGAGAACAACATCATGGCGGAGAGCACAACGAACAGACCCGCCCCGAGGCTCCTGCGCAGCATGCCATACCCACCTCCCCCCTCATTCATGGCGGTAGTCTACCCTACCGCCGGCGGGGCCGTCCACGCGACCGCTGGCGCAGCACGCGCCAGAGGAAGAGGGGGTTGCCGATCAGGTAACGCCGCCAGAGGCGGCGGGGCTCGATGAAGAGCCGGGCGAGCCACTCGAGGCCGTTGTCCGTAAGCAGCCTCGGCCCCCGGCGCAGACGCCCGGAGGCGTAGTCGAAGACCGCCCCTCCGGTGAGGGCGACCCGGGCGTCGATGCGTTCCCAGTTCTCCATCAGCCAGCGCTCCTGCAGCGGCATCCCCATCCCGACGAGCAGGATGTCCGGGGATGCGGTGTTTATCTGCTTTATCACGGCTTCGTTCTGCGGGCTCCCGGCGCGGTGGTCGAAGTAGCCGTGATGGGTGCCGCGGACCTCGAGGCCCGGGTTCAGGCGGCGCAGGTTACGGGCTGCCTCGTCGGCGACCCCGGGACGTCCTCCGAGGAAGTAGAGGGTGAATCCCTCGGCGGCGGCGAGGGAGGCGAGACGCCAGATCCAGTCGGCGTAGGTGATCCTCTCCGGTATGTGCCTCCCGAGGAGGCGGGCCGCGAGCATCACCCCGGCCCCGTCGCAGAAGACTACCTGCGCCCGGCCGAAGAAGCTTCTCAGCTCCTCGTCTTCGTAGAGCAGGTTCAACGCGTGGGCGTTGACGTTCATGAAGAGCGCGTGCTCTTCCCGACGGACGGCACGGGCGAGCCTTCTGTGCAGCTCGCCGACCTCGAGCGGGTCGACGCCGACGCCGAGGATCTCTACCCGTCTCTCATCCGCTCCCACAACAGCTCCTCCACCTGAGAGAAGCGCTTCTCCCAGGAGTTCTCTTCGGCGAGGGATATCCTCCTCCGTGCTTTCTGGAGCGTCTCCAGGCTGCCGAGGCTGCGCAGCGCCCCGACGAATTCCCGGGGGCTTCGCGCCGGGTAGACGAGATCCTCCAGACCGGCGAAGGCGGGCAGCGGGGAGGTGACGACGGGGAGCCCGGTGGCCAGGCACTCGTAGGTCTTGGCCGGAAAGATCGCCCGGGTGAGCTTCCCCGAACGGTAGGGCAGGACGAAGGCGTCCACCCCCCGCAGGGTTTCGGGGAGCCTCTCGTGGGAGACCTCCCCCCGGTGGTCGACGCCGGGGATTCGCAGCAGGCGGCGGGAGGTGCGGTCGAGCCTGCCGACGAGCCTGAGGGAGAACCCCGAGCGCGCGACACTCTCCAGGGTCTCCAGGTCCAGCCGGTGGACGCCGATGTCCCCGAAGAAGCAGACCGTGCGCACCCGGCGGACGGGCTCCGCCCTCCTCAGGGACGCGAAGCGCTCGCAGTCGGCCGCGGGCCCGCAGAGGATTGCGTCCGGCCTCACCCTCCGCGCCTTCTGCAGCAGGTTTTCGGAGGTGCAGAGCACGAGATCCGAGCGCCCGAGCAGCTCCCGCTCGCTCTCTTCGACCCCTGGAGGGGCCCCGGGGAAGGCCGTGTAGTCGTCGCAGAGGTCGTAGACCAGGAGCCGGGGGTTGAGCTCCGAGGCGAGGCGCAGCGTGGCCCCGGTCGGCAGGTAGGCGATGACGACCGGGGAAGAGCCGGAGAGAGCGCGCAGGTCCCCCGCGGCCCGGGGGACGAGGAGGAGCCGGTCGGCGGCCCTGAAGAGTGGGTTCGTCGGCGGGAGGGTGAGCGGGGAGTATACGGTGAGGGCGGGTTCTTTGGGCGATCCTCTCCCGCTGCCGGAGAGCCTCCTCGCAAGAGCCCGGGCGTCCGGGCGCGGGCGCGAGAAGCCCGTGGTCTCGACGAAGACGGTCGGGTAGCCGGCCCGGGCGAAGCGGACGGCGAGTTCGTGGTGGCGCTGCCAGAGGAAGTCCCACCGGACCCCGGCGAGCAGCACCACGGTCGGGAGATCTCCTCTAGTGTCCCTTTGCACGGTCGGGCTGCGTCCCCCCTTCCATGATGCGCGTGAGTTCCTTCCTGTCGGGGCGGCCGTCTTCGTCGTAGATGCGCTCGAGCCCGAAGAGCGAGAGTATCCGCTCGACCCGTCCGGCCTGCGCCCGGCTCACCCGCAGACCGCCCGGGCCGCTCGTCGCCGAAGGCCTCCTCAGGCTCCGCAGCACCCTGCCGGGGGGCCGGTCCTCTCCCAGCGCGCGGAAGAGGCGGGTGAGGGTGGTCTGCGGGTCGGCGAGGAGCTCCTCGTAGAAGACCACGTGCAGCGCGCCCGGGCCGAGCTGTGCGAGCGGCACGTAGTTGTCTATGCACCAGAGGAAGACGTGCCGCTCGAAGGGGGTCCCGGCGCGGCGGATCTGGTGCTCGAACGGCCGGAGGAAGTCCTCGAGCAGGTCCCGCTGCGAGAGCACCTCTTCGAGGTTGTCGCGCCAGCCCAGGGAGAGCCGCGAGGCGGCGACGGCGCAGGGGTGGCGGATGATGAGGATCAGGGGCATCTCCGGGAAGTTGTGGTGCAGCCAGCCCAGCAGCAGGTTCGCCCGGATGTCCTTTATCACGCGGCGGCGGGCGACGAAGCTCTTGTGGAGGCGGTCGGTCCACCGATCGCGGATGCGGCCGGTGACGATGGCGCGCGCGGGGTCGAGGTACTCCGGGCGGGCGTCGTCGGGACGCAGGTACTGCTTGCTCGAGAAGTGGTGGACGGTCCCTACCCTCCAGGGGCAGAAGGGCTCGAAGATGAGCCGGCAGCCGCCGCGGGCGCACAGCGCTTCCGCGAGCCAGGTCGTGCCGCTGCGCCCGCTCCCGGCGACGAAGACGGAGTCTTTCTCGTCTCCTCCGACGTCCACGTAGAGCCCCGAGAGGGCCTGCTCTGCGAGCGTCCGGCCCTTCACGGCTCCTCCTTCAGGTTTTCTCCCCGGCGTCCCAGTCCTTCATCGAGGACAGCTTCACCGCCACCCCGGCCAGCGTGAAGAAGAGCAGGGTGGAAGGGGGAATGTACCAGTGCCACTCGAACGCCGAGGAGACGAGGTAGGCGACGATCGCGGCCACCATCCCCGCCAGGAGCAGCCTCCGCTCGCCCGTCGGGCTCGCACGCAGCGTCGCGCGGGCGGTGTAGAAGACCAGGTACCCCGCGAAGCCCACGATCGCGAGGAAGGCGAAGAGCCCGGTCTCCGTCCCCTGCTCCAGGTAGAGGTTGTGCACCTGCTTCACCCCCTGGTAATCCGGACGGTGTTTGAGCCAGGTGTACTGGAAGGTGCCGGCCCCGGATCCGGTGAGCGGATGCCGCTTCCACTCCTGCCAGGCGACCTTCCAGTAGTCTTTTCTGAAGCCTATGCTCGCCGAAGCCAGCCGGTCGCTGACGTTCCTGGTCGAGTCCGGGTTGTTGATGAGCGTCCGGTAGGTGTCCACCGGACCGCCGTGTTTCTCCACCAGCGCGCCGGCTCCGATCAGACCGGCCACGACGACGAGGGCGGCCACGAGCGCGCCGATCCGGCGCCGCGTGGTGGGCGAGAGCGTGCTGCGGCGTGCCACCGCGGCGTAGGCGAACTGGAGCAGGAACGCCGCCACGAGCGCCAGCGCGAGGTCGGTGCGGAACGCCCCTGCCGCCGCGAGCTTCTGCGGGTCCGGGACGTTCTCCATGAGGCCCCGGGTGTGATCTATCCGCCGTACGAGCCAGAGCCCCGGCGCGGCGAGGAGCGCGAGGTTGGCCAGCGTGCCGAGCCTGCGGCTGGTGAGCGCGAGGAGGACCACCGCCCCTATGACCATCGAACCCAGCCCCCCGCGTGAGACGGTCAGGTAGAGGGTGGTGAGGTAGGCGAGGGCGAAGACCGCGTACACGGCACGCACCAGGGCGTTTCTCATCTGGGTCATGCGCGCCACGATGAGCAGCGCGCCCATCGCGAGCACCAGGGCCGTGGTGTTGGCGTAGCCGAGCGTGGAGTCCACCCTGACTCCCCCGAAGGAGGTGACGGGGTACCTGATGGGATCGGCTTTCTGCAAGAGCCCGTAGACGCAGACCGGGAGCACCGTGAGCGCCGCGAGGTCCATGAAGAGCCCGGGCTGCCAGCGGCGGCAGAGTGCTCCCACCGAGAGCAGGAAGGTGGCCAGGTACATCGAGGAGCGTACGGTCTCCTCCACCGTGAGTATGTCGCTCGTCGTCCACAGCAGCGAGATGCCCTTGATGCCCGCCAGCACCGCCAGCAGGCCGGTGAGAACCCACCCGGGGGCCGGGATGTCCTCGAAATAGCGCTCCGCGAAGAGCGTGACGAACAGGAGCGCGAGGATGGCGGCGGCGACCGGGAGCCACAGCTCCTCGGTGTAGAGGCCGTCTCTTATCATGCCGTAGCAGGTGGCGGCGAGCAGGACGTCCAGAACGAGGGCTTTGTACGTGACGAGGGATCTCCCGGGCCTCTCCGTCATCGCCGGGCTCCCGGGGTTCGCGGGTCGAGGACGAAGCCTCGAACGTCGGCTTTCGCGTCGGGGGACACGGGCGACAACCCGGCGAGAGATCGACGGGACTTCATCGAGCCGCCGGGAGCGCCGCCCACACTGCGGAGTACTCCATCAGTAGATGGCACTGTTCTCCACCTGCCGGCGGTACCCCGCCGGATCCGTCTCGATCAGCTGCAGTATGGCCGGGGCCTGGGCGGCGTCGCTGTGCTGCAGCAGATGCCGCGCCTGGGCGTATTTGCCTTCGACCACGAGCGCGTCCGCCATCGCCAGCTGCATCGACTTCGAAAGCTCCTCGAGCCGGGCTCTGTCGGCGCCGCTCGTGCCCCGCATCATCTTCTTCAGGCGGAACCTGGCCTGCCGGATGTACCTGAGCCCCTTCTCCGGCTTGCCGGTGCGCACGTAGATCCGACCCAGGTCGTAGAGTCCCTGGACGGTGATCTTGTTGGCGTTCTCGAGTTGCTGGTAGACCCTGCCCGCGGCCCTCAGCTTGTTCTCCCTCACCAACACCTGGGCGAGCGCGTCGCTCACCATCGTCGCGTGTGGGTTGAGCCGGAGGGCTTCTCTGTACGATTTCTCCGCGGCCGCGAGGTCGTTCAGCCTGGAGGCCTGCAGGTTGCCGAGCAGGAGGTAGAGGGCGAAGTTGTGGGGATCACGCGATATCGCCTCGCGCAACGCCTCCGCCGCCGCACGGTCGTCGCCCTGCGTCTGCAGCAGGTAGGACTGTAGCTCCAGCGGCTCCGGACTGAAGGGATCGAGCCTCGCCGCCGTCCTTATGCTCTGCATCGCCCCCCTGTGATCCCCCGCCGCAGCCAGACGCTGCTCCTCGCTCATGTAGTGGTCGGAGAGCCTTATCGAAAGGGCGAGCATGAACAGCACGCCAACCAGCAACCCGGCGGAGATTCTCAGGATCACACGAGTCAAGCACTCTCACCGCACCAGAGGATATCCGCATCCCCAACCGAATACAAGAAACAAGATGTAACGGGCCCCGTTCATCGGGGCCCGTTACACTAACCCTTGGGAACCGGTCTTCGCCGGTGACTACCTCAGCATCCTGCGGGCGAGCAGACCACCGCCGACGAGGAGCGCACCAGCGCCGAGCGCCACCACCGAAGCACCACCGGTGTTCGGGAGAACACTGGCCGCCGCACCGGACGCGGAGGAAGCCGCGCTGCTCACGGAGGCGCTGCTCGAGTACTGCGAGCTGGCAGCCGAGCTGCTGATGGAGCTGATGATGTTCTGCACCTGGCTCACGCTGATGTTACAAGTCTGAGCTATCTGCTGGACGTTGTAGTTGTTGCCGTACTGGCTGTACTGGACCGTGCCAGCCTCCTGCTGCACCGCGTTCTGCACGCACTGCACGTCGTTCGTGCCACCCTGAGCACCAGCCGCGCCACCGCTCTGGGCGTTGGACCCGGCAGCCTGCGCGAAGGCCGGGGCCGCGACGGCGAGCACCATCGCCAGCATGGCGGCCAACAGCATTACCTTCTTCAAATCCTCTACCTCCTGTCTCGAGGACCCTCCCTGACGGGGATGAATTTTCCCACGTCAAAATATGCGCGTCAACCAAAAATAACGCACCTGCTTAGCTTTCCTTAACATTGCTCAATATTGTGTGGTGTTGTTGGTATGTACAACCCTCTGTTGTGAGGGTTTTTCAGCGTCTGGCTCTGGTTCCGAAGTCCACGGTGTACATGGTCACGTGTCTGTAACCCCTGTAGGTTCCCGCGCTGGTGCCGACCCCGATCTCGTGCAGGCGAGGATCGAGGATGTTGTGGCGGTGTGGCGGGCTGTGCATCCAGGCGCGCACGATGTTCCGGGGTGATCCTTTGTATCTCTGGCCCCAGGCGATGTTCTCCGCGTAGCGGATCCAGTGGTAACCGAAGCGGTGCAGCCTGCGGCCGACGTTACCGTGGGCGAAGAAATCGCGTCTTATCATGGCTCGGGAATGAGCCCGGGCGGCGCGTTCTAGCTTCGGGTTGAGGCAGAAAGTTCTGAGGTGGTGGCGACGTCGGATCCGGTTGTGGAGCACGAAGGTGCGCCGCTCCTTTGCCTTCAGGAAGATCCTACCCCCACCGCACTTTCTCACGTACCCTCCCGCGGACGAGCTCGCTGGCGTCTCTGCGCGGATCGAGGTGTCCCAGTAGAGCAGGATGACGAGCGCGACGACCGGCACCGCGCAGAGCGCGAGCACGGGATGTCTCATGATCGAACCCCCCTCCGAGTTCGCTCGAAGAACCAGAGGGTATGTTAACGGATGAGGGGAGCGGTTTCCTCCCGGCTGACTATTTGTTTATGGATCTTATGAAGGTGACGATGAACACCGCCGAGACCAGCATCAGGGCCCCGGCCGCGATGAGCCCTAAGGAGACGAAGAAGATCGTCCCCGGGCTCGCCTTGCCCCACGCGCCCGTCGCCCAGACGAAGGCGAACAAGGAGGCGAAGAACGTCAGCAGGATCAGGATCATGCCGCCCGGGAGGTCCCGGATCTGGATCGCCGCTCGCTCCAGCGCGTAGGTGAAGCGTCCGTGCGGGTAACCCGTCTGGCGGATGGAGTCGATCGCCTGCCGGAACTCCTCGTTGCCGGCGAGCCCGATGATGCGGGAGAGGTAGTAGGCCTCGGCCGGCGGTTTGCCCAGCTTCAGGAGCTCCAGGTAGTTGCGGCGGTAGAGGTCGACGGCCCTGGAGCTCGGGGAGGCGAGCTGCTTCAGGAAAGCATGGGTGTCGAGCCTGGAGGCGTAGCGGCGCGCCTCCTGCTGGACCTGCGGGCCCTCTCTTCCGGCCAGCTCGGAGACCTCCAGGAAGAACATCTCGCGTGAGAACTCGATGGCGCTCTGACGCTCGCGGCGGCGGGAGGAGATCTCGGTACGTATCCCGCGCGCGCGGTACTCCTCGCGCCGCAGACGATAGACGTGCTCCTGGTAGAACTCGCGCGTCTCCGGGTCCTCGGCTTCGTCCCGAAGCCTGTAGGCTTCTTCGAGGGTTTCCGGGATCTTTCTCTCTTCCATAGAGCTTAGCCTGTCCGTCCCCCGCTCTGGTACGGGTCAACCCCTCTTCCAAGCTCTAAGAATGATACCACGATCACCACCCCGCGGGATCTTCTCAGCCGCCCCTCGTCTCCTCCTCTTTCTCCTTCCAGAGCGAATAGTAGAGCGCCCCGCCGTGCACCCGGACGTCCAGGTGTCCGCCCTCGGCGAGCCCCTTCATCATCTCGTCGGCCTCCGCGACCGAGAGCGAGGTCTCCAGCGCGGCCTGCGCCGGGGTGAGCTCCCCGCGCGCCTGGAGCGCCCGCAGCAGTTCCCTCTCCTTGCCGGCTTTGGCGGGGGACATCTCGCGGGCGTCCGCGAGCCCCGCGATCCCTCTGGCGAAGAGCCTGATGGCCGGGAAGACGAGCCAGCCGAACACGAAGATCAGCCAGAAGAACTGTGGGTGGAAGACGAGGAGGAGCCCCACCCCGGTGAGGATGATCCCCCCGACCACGACCCCGGTCACGGCCTGGGCCTTCGGGCTCATGTCCTCCAGGTCGAGGCCGAGGAACTCGTCCGGGTCCCGGTGGTGGCGCCGTTTCGGGGACCGGTCATATCCGATGTGGCAAGGCATCCTCTCTCCGCCGTGGACGGGGGCGCTCTCTTCTGCGTATACCCGAAATATATCAGAACCACCGCCTCCCCGGAGGAAAATGCTAATCTCTCGGAGGAGTCGACGAGAGGGAGGTGGCATGGCGGCGGACGATCTGAACCGGCTGCTGGATGACGCCAGGGAGGGGTTCCTCGAGGAGCTGGTCGAGTTCCTGCGGATACCTTCGATCTCCGCTCAGGGTGGCGAGCGGTTCCGGGAGGGTGCCGGGTGGGTCCGGCAGAAACTCGAGGAGCTCGGCGCCGAGGTCGAGGTGGTCGAGACCGGAGGTCACCCCGTGGTCTACGCGGAGCTCGGGGAGGGGGAGAGGACGCTCCTCTCCTACGGGCACTACGACGTGCAGCCGCCTGAGCCGCTGGAGCTCTGGGAGAGCGACCCCTTCGAGCCGGTCGTGCGCGACGGGGTCCTCTACGCCCGCGGGGTTGCCGACGACAAGGGGGACGTGCTCTCTCGCATCCAGGCCATAAGGCTCTACCGCAGGCTCTACGGCGAGCTCCCCTTCCGGGTGAAGTTCCTGGTCGAGGGCGAGGAGGAGATCGGGAGCCCCAACCTGGGGAGCTTCGTGAGGTCGAACGCGCAGAGGCTCGCCGCCGACGCCTGCCTGTGGGAGGGCGGGGCGAAGGACGAAGGGGGGAGGCCCGTCGTCTGCTGCGGCACCAAGGGGCTCGCCTACGTCGAGCTCAGGACGCGCGGAGCCTCCCACGATCTGCACAGCATGTACGGCGGGATCGCGCCGAACCCGGTCTGGCGGCTGGTGCAGGTGCTGCGCACGATAAAGGACGAGCGCGGCGAGATCACGCTCGAAGGCTTCCTGGAGATGGCCGACGAGCCCACCGAAGAAGACCGTGAGGCGATAGCGAAGATCCCCTTCGACGGCGGGGCGCTCATGGAGTCCTGGGGGGTCTCCGCCTTCGACCGGAACCTCTCTGGACGGGAGGTGCTCGAGGAGTACCTGCTGCGCCCGACGGCGAACATCGCCGGCATCCAGTCCGGCTACACCGGCCCCGGCTCGAAGACGATCGTCCCCGCAGAGGCCTTCGTGAAGATGGACTTCCGCCTCGTCTCCGGACAGAGCCCGAAGGCCGTGGTCGAGCTTCTGCGCCGGCACCTCCACGAGCACGGCTTCGACGACGTGGAGGTCGTCGAGATGCACGGCGTGGAGCCGGCCAAGACCCCGGTCGACTCCCCGGTCGTGAAGACCTCGGTCGCCGCCTGGGAGGACTGCGGCCGCGACGACGCCGTCGTCTACCCGACCATCGGTGGCAGCGGCCCGACCTCGCTCATCGCCACCGAGCTCGGCATCCCTACGGTCATGACCGGCAACGTGGCGTTCGCCGGCAGCCGCATCCACTCCCCCAACGAGTGCGTCAGGCTCGAGGACTACTTCGAGACCGTGGCGTACTTCACCCGCTTCTTCCGCCGCTTCGCCGATGAGCGATAGGACGTCGGCTTCGACGGGGCTGAAGCTTCCGGAGCGACTGCGCCGGACCCTGGCTGCAGCGGCAGCGGAGGCGCCGCAGGCACGCCTGATGGGCACCCGCGCCCGCGGTTCGATGCGCCCGCCGCGGGCGCACGTCGTCGTCGCCGCCGGGGAGGGGCAGATCGAGTCGGCCCGGGGGCCGGCGCGCATCGTGCGCCGCCTGGAGCTCTACAGAACGTCCTTCGGTCCGGTGGTGAGGCTAGCCTTCAGCATCTACCACGACGCCACGGAGGTGCTCTCCGCGGCGACCGTCATCGACGTCCTGCGGGTTTCGGGGGATGCTGCGCTCTCGGGTCTCGGTCGCCAGCGGGAGCTTCCGTTCCACTTTTACGCCGCCCGCGAGGGGGATCTGGAGTACGCGTTCTCGAAGGTGATCCCCAACGACGACGAGCGGCGCGCGGAGGCGAAGGAAGTGCTTGGGATGGCCCGCGAGCACCTCTCCGCCACCCCCGAAGAGCGCCGGAGTTTCCGCCGGGCGCTCGCGCTCGCGAGCCGCAACTTCGAACTCCCCGTGCCGGAACCCGGCGTGGAGGGATAGTCCCGCGCCCCGGGCCCGCGTATACTTGGGGGCATGCAGGCGGAGAGCGGGGCCGGAAAGTTCGCGCGGCTGCTGGGGGAGGCATTCAGCCAGGCTTCGCAGGCCGGGCTGCGCTTCCACGCCGGAGGTGCGAACCTCGAGTGGGAAAGCTTCCGTCTCGAGGAGGAACCCGACGGAGGAGGTGGAAGCCGCACGCTCGACGCCTTCGAGCACGATCCCGTCGTCGCCCGCGATCCCGGAGAGCCCGCTCAAACGAGCAGGTTCGAGTACTTCCTCGACGGCGTGCAGAGGACCGAGGAGATCGGGCGGGTCGGTATGGTGCCGGTCGTCGTGACCACGGTGGCGGCCGGGATCGCGCGCCGCGAGGGCCGGAGGCTGAGAAATTTCCCGGTGGAGGGCGTACCTCGGGTTTTGCGGGCCGTGATCCTGCCCGTGAGCGGCGGGGACGAGAGGATCCAGGTGCTCGGCGAGACCCTTCGGGAGAGCGGGCTCCCGCTCGTCGATTCCGACGCCGGGGCGATCTCCTCGGGGGAGGAGATGCTCCTCGTGGACTCCGTGCTGCACGGTGAGACGGACCCGGCCGACTACCCGGCGCTCAAGGGCCGGGCCTACCGCAGGGCGAACGCGTTGCGCGGGGCGCTCGAGGCCGAGCTCCTGCGCCGGTGGGCCGAGATGGAGACGGGTGACGGCTGGATCGCGGTCGACGGACAGCTGCCGCTCCCGGTGGCGAACGCCGCCGGGCTGGTCAAGGGGGCCAGGAGGCTCTTCTTCGGCGGGGAGGAGGCGCGGATGCTCCTCGAGCTGGAGGAAGGGATGAGGACGACGGCCTTCGTCCCCCCCTGGCGGAAGGAGAGGGTCGAGGCCGGGAGGGAGGAGGAGGAGCGGGCCTCCTGGTACGTCAGGCTGCACCCGGCCTACGCCTCCGGGGAGGGGGCGGACGCCACCGCCGGGCTGGTACGGGTCGAGACGGTCGTGCCGAGCCCCTCCGGGGAGAAGAGCACCGACGTCTTCGACGAGGTGAGCCGCTGGCTGCTCGCCGAGCGGGCCCCGCTCGCAAAACCCGACCCCCGCTGGCACTCGATGATCTACCCGATCGCCCACGTCGAGCGGTTGCTCAAGCCCCTGCTCGAGGAGGGCAGGCGCGCCCGGTACAGGCTCGAACGCGAGATCGCGGCTCTCGAGGGAGGACGAGGATGATACACCCGGAGTTCATAGACCAGAGATCCGGCCCGGTGGGTCGCGTGGTGACCAGCGAGGAGTACCCGGCCACGGCCCACGAGTTCTACTTCTGGACGGCCGAGACCGAGGCGGCCCGCCGTCTGGACATCGGGCACATCGTCGCGGCCGAGAGCGAGGACGCCACGGCCATCGCCGTCCTCGACGACCCCCGGCGCTACTCAGACCTCGAGAGCTTCCTCGACGACTTCTACGCCTACGACGGCGACCCGGCGCTGGAGGCGCTCTCCGAGCGGGTCGAGATCCTGGTGTGGTGCGCCCGCGTCCTCGACACCTGCCACCGCGATCCGGGCCGGAAGAGCCGGCGGCCGGTCAGGAGCGGCCCGGTCTACTTCGCCACCCGCCGGGCGATAGAGTTCGCCCTGGGGGTGGAGGATTTCTCCGGCAGGAGGATCCCGCTGCTTTTGCACGAGAACGGCAACGAGGTCGACGGGGACCCGCAGCGCACCCCGCTGTACGTCGACGAGGACTACCTGCTCGGGCCCGAGGCCGGCCACCTCAACATCACCGGCATGAGCGGGCTCTCCACCAAGACCAGCCACGCCCTCTTCACCATCGCGAGCATCTTCCAGAACGTCCCCGACAAGAAGGTCGCCGCCCTGATGTTCAACGTCAAAGGCGCGGACCTGCTGTTCCTGGACAAGCCGGTCGAGCCCCCGCAGGATGCCCCGGATCTCGCCGCCCGCTACGAGCAGGCCGGTCAGGGGGGCCTGAGCGAGGAAGAGCGCCGGATGTACCGGGCGCTCGGGCTCGAGGAGAGGCCCTTCGAGAATTTCAGGGTCTTCGCCCCGCTGCGCTACGGGGTTCGTGGTGAGGTGGGAACCCTGGACGCCGCCTCCGTCTCCGCCGGCGAGCTCAACACGCTGCGCAACACCCCGGCGGAGAGCGGGTGCGTATACCCGATCGTCTGGGAGCTCGGGGACGTCCTGCCCTACGCCGGCAGGATCTTCGACCCCGCAGATTACGACGACAAGTTCCGCGGCTTCGTCGAGGAGCTCAAGGCCCGCGATATAAGGACCATGGCGGACTACGAGGGCCTCATGCGCGAGATAGAAGACTACGTCCAGGACGCCGAGGACGACGGCAAGACCGTCTCAGCCTGGCACGGACACCACCTCGCGACGATCCGCAAGGCGTACAACCGCTTCAGCGGCCTGCCGAGCAAGTGCGCGGGGCTCCTGGTGCACGGGAGGGTCGACTACGGCGGGCTGCCGCGGGTGGAGGCCCCCTTCGAGGACAGGGAGATGCGGGTGGTGGACATCTCCCAGCTCTCCGGGGTGCCGCAGGATCTGATCGTCACCAGCGTCATCGGGCGTATCTGGGAGATGGCCGAGCAGGGGAAGCTGGGGGTGGACAAGCTGATCATCTTCGTCGACGAGCTCAACAAGTACGCGCCCTCCGGCGCGAAGAGCTCCCCGCTCAAGGAGACGCTCGTGGATATCTCGGCCCGCGGGCGGCACCTGAACCTGACGCTCTTCGGGGCGCAGCAGTTTCGCAGCAAGGTCGACGACGAGGTCGTCGGCAACGCCGCGACGAGCCTCTACGGCAGGATCGGGGACGAGGAGATCACGAACGCCAGCTACCGCTCGTTCTCCCAGACGACCCGCGAGGAGCTGCTCTCGCTCGAGAAGGGGCGCCTGCTGCTGCGCCACGCCCACTACGCCGTTCCGGTCTTCGGGCGTTTCCCGCGCCCGCCGGTTCTGATGGGCCGGCAGGGGACGGACATCTTCGGCTCCCGGAACCTCGACATAGCCGAGGAGGTGCAGGCCACGATCCGCAGCCTCGGGCACACCCCGCCCTCCCTGCCGGAGGTGCGGGCGCTGGTGGAGGGGGTGCCGAAGGAGAAGGTGATCGAGGAGCTGAACAGGGTGAGGGCGTCTTTTCGCAACGGGATGCGGGGGGACCCGTACCGGGTCCTGAAGAGGGAGCTCGGGGGCGGGGCCCGCAGATACGACGGGAGGGGCTCGCGCATCCTGCGCGGGATAGACCGTCTGGAGGGCTGAACCCTGGTGCGCATAGCCCACGTCTCGGACACCCACCTGGGGTACAGCCGCTACGCGAAGCTCTGCCCCAAGACCCACCGCAACCAGCGGGAGGTCGACGCCAGCGACGCCTACCGCCGGGCCGTCGACGCGATCCTGGAGCGGGACGTGGACCTCGTCGTCCACTCCGGGGACGTCTTCGACACCATCCGGCCCGCGACGCACGTCATCGTGGACTTCCTCCGGGAGTCGCACCGCATCCTGAGGGAGGACATACCCTACGTCGGGATCGCCGGCAACCACGAGACCCCCCGCCTGCGCTCGACGACGGCGGCGCTGGCCTACGCCAACCTGCTCGGGGCGGACTTCGCCTACGGCTTCGAGCCGGATAAAGTCCGGCTCGAGGCCGGGGGGGCCACGGTCTGCGTGACCCTGCTCCCGCACGGGGCGGTCGCCGACCGCGACCTCGTGGTGAACCCCGACGGGGAGGCCGACCTGAACATCCTGGTCACCCACGGCACCGTGCCCGGGCTCGAGATCCAGGGGCACGAGCTCGGCCAGGTCGACCTGCCGGAGGGCGTGCTCGACTTGGGCTTCGACTACGTCGCGCTCGGCCACTACCACGGTTTCGGCCGGCACGGGAAGGCCTCCTGCTACGCCGGGGCGACCGAGCGCTTCAGCTTCGCCGAGGTGGACTTCGAGCCGGGCTTCGCGCTCGTGGAGATCTCCGGGGACGGGCTCGAGATCGAACACGTCCCGATCGCGGCCCGCCCCATGATCGACCTGCCCGCGATAGACGCCCGCGGGATGGACGGCGCGGACCTCACGGAGGCGATCCGGGAGCGGGTCTCGCGGGAGGAGCTGGACGGGGCGATCGTCCGCCTGAAGGTGACCGGAGCCGCGTCCGGGATAGGCGGCGAGGTGGACCGGGCCCTCCTGCGCGAGCTGCGGGGGCGCTGCCTGAACTTCAGCCTCGAGGTGAGCGGGGCGGAGGCGGGCGCCGGGGGAGCGGAGGAGGCGCCCTCCTCCGCGACCTTCGGCCCGCTCGAGGAGGAGTTCGAGGGCTTCGTGCGCGCCCGGCGTGAGAACGGGGAGATGGACGAAGGCTTCGCGCAGGACTTCCTGCGCCGTGGGCTCGGGTATCTGCAGCGGGCCGGGGAGGAAGAGAGGGGAGGAGCGGCGTGATCCTGCAGAGGCTCTACCTGGAGAACTACAAGCAGTTCCGCGAGCCGCTCGAGCTCGAGCCCCCCGAGGGGGCCATCGGCGTCGTCGGGGCCAACGGCGCGGGGAAGACCACGATCTTCGAGGCCATCCTCTGGGCTTTCTTCGGCCCGAGGGCCGGCCGGGACCGGTTCAGGAACGAACTCATCCCCTGGAGCGGTGGGTCCACGCGGGACAGGAGCGTCGTGCGGGTGACGCTGGACGCCGACGGCGACTCGTTCACCGTCGAGCGGTCGCTGAGGAGCGGAAGGGCGGAAGCCCACGTCCTCGGTACCTCGGGGGAGGAGCTCGTCGGGGGACCGGAGGAGGTCACCCGATGGGTGAGGGAGAACCTGCTCGGGATGGACCTTCCGGCCTTCGAGGCCACCTTCTTCGCCCGCCAGAAGGAGCTCGAGTTCTTCTCCGGGATCACCGGCGTCGCCCGGCAGCGGGAGGTGGCGAGGCTGCTCGGGATAAGCCGGGTGGAGCGGGCCCGGGAGCTGCTCAACGAGGACTTGAAGGCCGCCCGGCAGCGGGCCGAGGTGCTCGCAGGACGCCTGGACGAGGGAGCGTACCGGGAGCTCGTCTCCCGGCGCGAGGAGCTCCTGCGTCGCCGCGAGGAGCTCGAAGAGGCACGCGAAGGGGCCGCGAGACGCGTCGAGGGATGCAGGGAAGAGCTCGACTCCGCCCGTTCGGAGCGGGAGCGGCTCGAGGGGCTCTACCGGGAGCACACCCGCCTCTCCTCGGCGCTGCAGGCGGCCCTCTCGGAGCGGGAGTCGGCCGGGGAGAGGGGGCGGGACCTGGAGGGCCGGCTGGCCAGGCTCGCGGAGGAGGAGCGCGAGGTCCGCCGGCTCGAGCCGGAGCTGGGGCGGCTGCCGGAGGTGGAGCGGGACCTCGCGCGGCTCGAAGAGGCGCGCAGAAAAGCTGAGAAGCGCGAGCAGCTGCGGGGAGATCTCGCCCGCGCCCGCCGGCGGGCCGCGGAGGCCCTCGATCGGATCTCGGCCCTGATCGAAGACCTCGACGTGCCCGGCGAACCCGTTCCCGGCTGGCGAGAGCTCGTGGGGATGTCCGAGGCGTCCCGGCAGGCCGAGGCGGCGCTGGACCTCCTGCGGCGGGAGGTCCCCGAGGCCGCACGCTCGGCGGAGGAGCACCTGAGGAACCTCGAGGACCTCGCGGAAGGACACGCCGCGGTCGAGGAGGCCGCCGCGGAGCTGCGCGGGATGGAAGCGGCGGCCGCGGAGGAGCGGGCCCGCCTCGCGGCCCTCGAGGAGCGCCTGCACGAGGTCTCCGGTGGTGAGGACCTGGAGGCGGCCGTCGGGAGGCTGCGGGAGGAGCAGGGGGCGCTCGAACGGGAGGCCTCTTCTCTCGAGGGCTCGGCGCGGGCCGACGAGCGGCAGGCTCGCAACCTGAAGCGGGCCGCGGAGATCGTCGAGGAGGCCGGGGCGGAGGGAGAGTGCCCGACCTGTCACCGGGGCTTCGAGGGGGAGGACGAGTACCAGGAGGTGCTCGGAACGCTGGAGGACGAGGTGGAGGGCTTCCTGAGGAGGGCCCGTGAGACCCTGGCGCGGGCCGGGGAGCTGAGGGAGAGGGCACAGGAGTGTGACCGGAGGCTACGAGAGCTCGAGGGGCGTCTCGCGCGCTGGCGCTCGCTGCGGGAGGATCACCTGAAACTCTCGGCCGCCCTGGAGCGCAGGCTCGAAGAGATCTCACGCCGGAGCACCGAGCTCGAGGAACGGCGCTCCCTCCTCGCCGGTCCCCCGCCCGATGCCGGGGAGGTTCGTCGTGCGGAGGAGCGCGTGTCGTGGCTCGAGCGCTTCCGCGGCTCCCGAGCCCTCCTCGAGGGCTTCGTCGAGAGCTTCCTCGAGTACCGGGCGGAGGCGGAACGGATCGAGTCGGAACTCGAAGGGCTCGCCGGGGTCTCCTACGAGCCCGCCGAGCGTGACCGGCTCGCCCGCGAGAAGGCGAGGCTCGAGGAGATCCGGGGGACCGTCGCTGCGATGCGGCGGCGCATCGCCGAACGCGAGGAGCTGGAACGGAGGCTCGAAGGGGCGCGCGCGGCCGCGGAGGAGTCCGAGGGGAGGGCGCGAGAACTGCGGGGTCGGCTCGAGGAGCTCGGCTTCGACGAGGAGGCCTACGCGGCCGCCGGGCGGAAGCTGAGGCTCGCCGAGGCGCGCCTCGAGGAGGAGAGGGGTAGGGCGCAGGAGCTCGAGCGGGAGTGGATGCGCCTGGAGAACGCGCTCGAGGCGGCGGAGCGTGAGATCTCCCGCCACGAGCGGGAGCGGAAGGAGGCCGACGAGCAGGCCGCGCTCGCCTCCCGTCTCAGGCGCATGAACGAGCTCTTCAAGGATTTCTACGCCCGGCTCGGCGGCCGGGCCCGACCCGCCCTGCAGGCCGAGACCAGCGAGATGGTCCGCACGCTCACCGACGGACGCTACGAGCGGGTCGAGTTCGACGAGGACTACGGCATCCTGCTCTTCGACGGGCTCTCGGACGCCTACGGGATAGAGAGGTTCTCGGGCGGGGAGGCGGACATAGTGAGCCTGGCGGCGCGCGTGGCGCTTTCGAAGATGATCTCCGCCCGCAGCTCGGGGTACGCGCCGGGGTTCATCGTCCTCGACGAGGTATTCGGATCCCTCGACGGCGAGCGGCGCAACAACGTGCTTTTGGCGCTCGATCGTCTGAAGCGCACCTTCGGGCAGGTCTTCATCATCTCCCACGTGGGGGACATACAGGAGTCGGCCCTGCTGGACGAGCTCTGGCTCGTGAGCGAGGACGAAGAGAACAAGAGCACCGTCCAGCGCGTTGAGCTCCCCCGCCCGGCCTCCGCGTACTCCGGTGCGGACGTTCCCGGGCGGCCGTGATCCCCGCGTGACCCCGGAGGTCGCTCAGGCGGGGCTCCCGGTTCGCACCAGCAGGGTGTGCGCGCTTGCGGCGTCAAGGTCGGTTATGGTCGTGTGCACCCGGCCCCTGCCGGAGGCGATCGAGACCTGGAAGCCGGCGAGGCGGGCCCGGCGCTGGAGAGGGTTCTGTACCACGCTGCGCGATTGCAGACATCGCAGGGGGATGATGGTGGTCGTCCGGGAGAGCCGGCGGGTACGCAGGACGAGCCGGTCCCCGGAGATGGCCCATCCCGTGTCGCGGTGGCGTAGCAGGCCGTAGAGGAGGGCCGGCGGGACGACGAGCACCGGGAGTAAACCCGGGGGCCCGGCGTCGGCGAGGGTGGTGAACAGGAGGATCAGGGCGGCGGCGAGCGCGGCGGCCGGGAGGGCGGAGCGGATCGCGTAGCGGCGTCGCGCCCGGGCGGGGGGACGGTGCAGGACGGGGTCGGCGGCGAACTCGGGTACGACGGCGAGGAGCAACTCGTGGGCGCGGGTGCGCGGGAGCAGAGGGAACAAAGTCGTCGAGACGCCCGCGTCCTTGCCGTAGCCCGCGCTCTCCACGCGCAGCGTCACCAGGCCGAGGGGCTGGCGCAGGACGCCCTCGACGATGCGGACGGCCTGTATGCGGGAGACGGGGAGCGTCGCCTCGTTGCGTTCGAGCAGGCCGCGCCTTATGTGTAACATCCCCCCCTCTCGCGAGAGGGTGAAGCCAGCGTAGGCCAGGACCGTGCCCCCGATGGAGAGCAGCCAGGCGAGCAGCCCGGCGGCGAGTGCCAGCGATGCCCAGCCCACCGCCGAGTGGGGGGCGAACCTCTCGGCCAGACGGAGCGTCAGGTCTTGCGGGAGGAAGTTGTCCGCCGCCTGCCAGGCGGCCCCGATGAGCGAGAGAGCGATCCCGATCTGACCGGAGGTGGCCCCGGCGAGGAGCAGATCCCCGGTCGAGAGCCGCCGCAGGGTCTTGTCCGGGGGCCTCCTGCCTTCGCCCGCCGTACCGGGGCCTTCGAGCTCCCTGCGCAGCGCTTCGGCCGCCTCCCGATTCAGGGCCGGAAGGACGGCCTCGGGGGAGCGCGAACCACCCCCTGCCGTCTCCACGCGCACCTCCACGACGCCGAAGAGCCTCTGCAGCACGCCCTGCACCACGTCCACGGACTGTATGCGCTCCAGCGGGATCGTCCGCTGCTTCCTGCTCAGCACCCCCCGGTGCAGCACGAACGATCCCTCCGCGATCCAGTAGGAGGTCGTCCGCCAGTAAAGCACCCCCCAGACGGCCGAACCCGAGATCAGGAGTGCGACCCCCGCCGCGACGACCACATGCACCGGAAGACCATTGCTCGCCAGCGCCGCGACGCCACCGCCCAGCAGCACGCCGAGCCAGTGGCGTGTGATCTGCACGGCCTCGAAGAGCACCGCCACCGGGTGCAGACGGCGTGCGTTCTCAGAGGACATCGTGGGTCTGCGCCAGGGCGGAGATGTTCTCTCTCAGCTCGTCGGCCACCGACACGGCGAGCTGAGGAATCTCTTCGGAGCCCGCTGCGGTGTAGATCTCCACGGTCGCGAGCCCGAAGCGGCGTTGCAGCGGGCCGCTTTTAGTGTCCACGTGCTGGACGCGCGAGAGCGGGACCAGCGTACGCCTCCGCCAGAGCACGCCGCGCTCCAGGTCTACCTCCTCCCCGCGGACTTCGTAGCGCCAGCGGTGCCAGCGGGCGGGTGGGAGCACCGTGACGAGCACGAGCGCGAGCGCGGCGGCGGCCACGCCCGGCGAGAAGGCCAGCCAGGGAGGAAGCTGCGCCCTCTCCAGCAACGCCCAGCTGCCGCCCCCGCCCGCCGCCAGCACGGGTGGGGAGAACAGCGTGCCGTGCACACGCCAGAGGGTCCTGGCCTTAGGATCGAGCCTCCGGCAGGGTCCCTCGCTCACCCCGCCGTGACGGCCGGGCGGCCTCTGAGGTCCTTCGCCGCCAGCTGACCGCAGGCCGCGTCGATGTCCGCCCCGCGGCTCGGCCGGAGGGTGGCCGAGAGCCCGAGCTCGCGCACCATCCCGAGAAACCCGCGGGCGTCTTTGCGGGAGGTCGCGCTGAAGCCCGTATCCGTCCAGTTGAAGCGAAGAAGATTCAGATGATATAGCGGATGGTCGAGCAGCGTGGCGAGCGCCTCGGCGTGGCGGGGCTGGTCGTTGACGCCGGCGAGCAGGGTGTACTCGAAGAAGAGCTTGCGGTGGGTCCTCTCGACGTAGTAGCGGGCCGCGGACATCACCTCGGAGATCGAATGCCGCGAGGCGACCGGCATGAGCCGGCGGCGCTCCTCCTCGAAGGGTGTGTGCAGCGAGATCGCCAGGTGGAACTGCTCCGGCTCGTCGGCGAAGCGTCGGATCCTGTCCACCAGCCCGCTGGTGGAGGCTGCGATGTGGCGCGCCGAGAGGTTGAAGCCGTCCGGATCGTTGAGGACCCTCAGGGCCAGGATCATCTGGCGGTAGTTGAGGAACGGCTCGCCCATCCCCATCACCACCACGTTCGAGACGCGCTCGGGGGCGATGTCCCGGGTGACGACGAAGACCTGCTCGGCTATCTCGCGCGCCTTCAGGTTGCGCTTTATCCCCAGGAGCCCCGTGGCGCAGAACGCGCAGCCCATCGGGCAGCCGATCTGGGTCGAGATGCACACCGTGCGGCGGTCCTTCTCCGGGATCATGACCGTCTCGATGCGGTGGTCGTCATGGGTCCGGAAGAGGTACTTGCGGGTTCCGTCCTTCGAGCGCGCGATCCTGAGCAGCTCGAGCGTGGCCGCCGGGGCCTTCTCGTTGAGCTCGGCGCGCAGGCCTTTCGGCAGGACGGTGCACTCTTCCCAGTCGCGCACGAAAGAGACGCAGAGCGCCCGGTAGGCCTGCGAGAGCCGGTAGGAGGGCTCCCCGCGGGCCTCGAGGACTCCGTGTACGTCCGGGAGGAGGTCGCGCGCCAGCATGGGACGATTGTAACCGCGATCTCGCCGGGGTAAAGGGAACCTTCCGGCTGTAGAATTCTGGTGCACATGAGCATCCTCGACGTCCTCATAGTGGTCATCGCCCTCCTGGGAGCGCTCCGGGGGGCACGCACCGGCTTTCTCGCCGGGGCGTTCTCGCTCGCCGGCATGGTCGTCGGGGCCGCGGTGGGTTCGCGGATCGCTCCGTTGCTCCTGCCGCGGGACGGCAACCCCGTCTCCGGGGTCGCGATCACGCTGGTCGGCATCGTGGCGTTCGCGATCCTCGGTGACGTGATCGCCCGAACGATCGGCGGCGCGCTCAGATCCCGGCTCAAGGGACCCATATCGGGGGCCCTGGACGGGCTCGGGGGGGCGGCGCTCGGGCTCGCCCTGGCGCTGACCCTGATCTGGGTGGCGGGGACCTTCGCCATGAAGGCGCCGCCTTTCACCGGGCTGGGCTCGCTCGCCAGAGACTCCCGGATCCTCCAGGCTCTCGACCAGAGGATGCCGACCGGGCTCATCACCCGCGCCGTCGCCCAGCTCGACCCGCTCCCCCAGATACAGGGTCCCAGCGCCGACGTCCCGACGCCGACCCGCAGGATACTCGAAGACCCCGAGGTGCTGGCCGCGCGCTCGAGCGTGGTGCGCGTGACCGGTGTGGCCTGCGGCTACGGCATCGAAGGTACCGGTTGGGTCGCCGCCCCCAACACCATCGTCACCAACGCCCACGTCGTCGCCGGGGAGAGCTTCACCCGCGTGCAGCCGGGGGGCGTGGGCCCGATGATGCCCGCCCGGGTCGTCCTCTTCGACCCGAGGAACGACATCGCGATCCTGAAGGTGCACCACCTCGGGATGCGCCCGCTCCCGCTCGGCGTGCCCGAGGCCGGCGAGCCGGTCGCCGTCATAGGGTTCCCGGACAACGGACCACTCGACGTCCAGCCCGGGCGCACCGGCGAGACCCAGCAGGTGATCTCCACCAACGCCTACGGTCGGGGCCCGGTGGAGCGTACCGTGACCAGCTTCCGCGTCTTCGTCCGGCCCGGCAACTCCGGCGGGCCGGCCGTGGACGGCGGTGGAAGGGTCGTCGCCACCATCTTCGCCAGCCGCGCCGACTCCGACCACGCCGGTTACGGCATACCAACCCAGGTCGTGGAACGCTACCTCTCCCTCGCCGCAGGACGCACGGCCCCCGTGAGCACCGGCTCCTGTACCAAGTAGTTACCCGCGGGAGGTCTCTTCCCGGATGATCTTCTCCAGCGTCAGCCGGCTGCGGTCGAGCTCGGCCTCGACCCGCGAGAGTCGGGCGATCGAAGCCTCTCCCAACCGCCCCCGCTCGACCTCGCGGGAGACCGCCTGAGCCGCCTCTTCTATCGCCGTGACCGCGCTCTCCAGCGCGAGGATTTCTTCTCTTTCGGACATCGTGGCGATATGTTACCAGCCACCAGCAGCCTCCCAGGTGATTGACACATCTTTCACCCTGAACTACACTGCAACGAATAAATTGAATATTCAATCAAGAAGAGGATCGTTTGGTGGCGAGTAAGCGAGGAGAGCCGGGAAGGCGGGAGCAGATCCTGGAGGCGGCGTTCGAAGAGTTTGCGGCCAAAGGGTTCAACGGGGCCACGATCAAGGACATTGCGGAGGCTGCCGGGGTGAACTCTCCGGCTTTGATCTACTGGTATTTCCCGGACAAGGAGGCGCTCTTCAGGGAGGTTTTGAGTTCGCGGATTCCGGTGTTGCGCGCGGTGCGGGAGCCGGCAAAACTGTTGGAGCGTCCGCCGGAGGAGGTGCTGCCGCTGATAGCCAGAAGGTACCTCTCGACCTTCGACGATCCGACGGTCCAGAAGATGGCGCGGCTGCTGGTGGGCGAGGCCATGAGACGGCCTGAGATCGCCGAGATCTTCGGCAACGCCGTCATAAAGAGGATACTCGGGTTTCTGAAGAGCTACATGGCGCATCAGGTCGAGCTTGGAAGGCTCCGTCCGCACGACGTCCGCTCCAGCGCGCGGGCCTTCATCGGGATGCTGCTCCCGCAAGCAGGGGGCAAGCTTTTTTTGCCGGCCATCACAGAGGATGGGCTCACCGACGACGAGCACGTGGAAAACGCGGTCGGGGTGCTCCTGGAGGGGCTCAGACTGGAAGAGGAATAACGATGTACGCCATAGAGGTGGAGGGGCTCGTAAAACGCTACGGGGGGGTCGAAGCGCTCGGGGGCGTGGACCTGGCCGTCCCCGAGGGAGCCGTCTTCGGGCTCGTCGGCCCCAACGGTGCGGGGAAGACCACGCTCATAAAGGCGCTGGTGGGTTCCCTGCGGCCCACCGGGGGACGGACGCGGGTGCTCGGGCTCGACCCGCTGGAGGAGAGACGCGAGCTGCGGCGCAGCATCGGCTACATGCCCCAGACCCCTTCCCTCTACGACGACCTCTCCGCCGAGGAGAACGTCGTGTTCTTCGCAGCGGCCCACGGCGTGTCCGATCCAAGGCGGAGAGCCGCGGAGGTGCTGGAGTTCACCGACCTGTCCCGACGCGCGAGGGACCCCGTGTACACGCTCTCCGGCGGGATGCAGCGGCGGGTCTCCCTGGCCTGCGCGCTCGTTCATCGGCCGCGGGTCCTCTTCCTCGACGAGCCGACGGCGGCGGTGGACCCCCGGCTCAGGAGCCGGTTCTGGGAGACCTTCAGGGAGCTCGCCGGGGGAGGCGCCACACTGTTCATCAGCACGCACCTGATGGACGAGGCGATGCTCTGCGACCGCGTCGCGATACTGCGGCGGGGCCGGATCGTCACTTCGGAGACGCCGCGCGGCATCCTGCGCATGGGAAAGACCCACCTTCGCATCAGAAGAGAAGGTGGGGAAGAAGAGAAGACCATAGGCGGGCGTCCCGAAGATCTCGCGGCGGCGTTGAAGGATTACGGGCTCGCACCCGACGTCGCCGCCGTGGAGGTCGAGAGCGACTCGCTCGAGACGGTGGTGCTCTCGCTCATCGAGGAGGGGGGAGAAGGATGAAGCTCACCATGGTCGTCGCCGGGCGAGTGGTCAGGCAGCTCCTGCGCAACCGCAGGTTCGTCGCCCTCTCCATCGCCGCACCGCTCGTGATCGTCTACCTCCTCAAACTGTTCTTCGACACTTTGCCGCCCGGCTTCGACGTCGCCCGCTACGCGGTGCCGGTGGCGGCGTTCATAGTCCACTTCCTCGCCTTTCTGCTCTGCGCCATCGCGCTGGTGCAGGAACGGACGGCGGGGACCATGGAGCGTATGCTCGTGAACGGGTTTCGCAGGGCCGAGATCATCGGCGGCTACGTGGTCGGTTACCTGGGGCTGGCCACCCTGCAGGCGCTGGCGGCACTCACCGAGGTGATATGGCTCTTCGGACTCGACTACGGTACCGGCACCCTCCTTACGCTCTTCGTCGTGATCTGGCTCCTCGCGCTGGCCTCGGTGATGCTCGGGATCTTCGTCTCCACCTTCGCCCGCCGCGAGAGCCAGGTCCTCCCCTTCATCCCGCTCATCATACTCCCCTCGGTCTTCCTCTCGGGATTGCTCGTCGACGTGGGGAAGCTGCCCACATGGGCAGACTGGCTCGGACACCTCTTCCCCCTGTTCTGGGCGAACGACGTGATCCAGAAGGTCATCTCCCCGAGCGGCTCGCTCGAGCACGCGTGGGGAAGCCTCGCCGTGCTCGTCGGCTACGGCGCCGTCCTGCTGCTCTTCGCTTCCTTCACCCTCCGGGATCCCGAATGATCCACGTGCGTGATATTCGTCCCACACACGAGTAGAATCGAAGAGGACGAAAAGCTATCATGAAGCGATATCATAGGCCGTTACGTATGTGTTGTGAACGTTTTCATTTGCGAGGTGGAGGCGGAGAGATAGATTGCGGGGATGTAGAGAGGGAGACCACCTTGGCGTGATCAGCGTCGGTTCTCGCGTCCTGGAAAGCTAGGGAGCAGGGGTTCTATGTACAAGGAGATCTACGTTCCGGTAGACAACTCGGACTACTCCAACCAGGCGTGCGTCATCGGGGTGGAGGTGGCGCGCCGTTTCGGCGGGCGGGTCGCCGGCTGCCACGCCTACGCCGCCAGGATGCACGACGTGCGCTTCAGGCAGATGGAGAGCGGGCTCCCGGAGGAGTTCCGCGACGAGGACGAGATGAAGCGCCAGCGCAAGATCCACGACCAGCTCATCACCAAGGGGTTGGAGATCATAACCGACTCCTACATCGACGTGCTGGAGCCTTTGTGCGAGCGGTACGGGGTGGAGCTCGTGCGGCGTTCGCTGGAGGGCAAGAACTTCAAGGTCATCGTCGAGGACGTCAACTCCGGCGACTACGACCTGGTGGTGATGGGCGCGATGGGCATGGCCGCCGTCAAGGACACCGTCCTCGGTTCGGTGACCGAGCGGGTGGTCAGGCGTCTGAAGAAGGCGGATTGTCTGATCGTCAAGGACCTCGACCGCAACCCCTTCGAGCACATCGTGGTCACGATAGACGGCTCGGCGAAGTCGCTCGGGGGCCTCAAGAGAGCGATAGACCTGGCGCGGGCCTTCGACGGGGAGGTCGAGGCGATAGCCGTCTTCGACCCGTACTTCCACTACGCGATGTTCCACTCCATCGCGGGCGTGCTCTCGACCAAGGCGCAGAAGGTCTTCCGCTTCAAGGAGCAGGAGAAGCTGCACGAGGAGATCATCGACTCCGGGCTCGCCAAGATCTACACGGCCCATCTGGAGGTCGCCCGCAAGATAGCAGCCGACGAGGGCGTGGATCTCAAGACGACGCTCCTTGCGGGTAAGCCCTTCGAGCAGACGCTCAAGTACGTCAAAGAGGTCAACCCGACGCTGGTCGTGATGGGGCGCATCGGCTACCACTCCGACGAGGACATGGACATCGGGTCCAACTCGGAGAACATGATGCGCTATTTGCCGACCAACGTGCTGGTGGGCAACTACGAGTACCAGGCGCCTGACCTCTACACCGCCGCCGAGCACATGACCTGGACCAAAGAGGCGCTGGCCCGGATGGACCGGGTCCCGGGCTTCGTCGTCGGGATGGCCACCGGCGCCGTCCTGCGCTACGCGATCGAGAAGGGCTATACGGTCATCACAGAGAGCGTCATAGACGAGGTGATCGAGAACATCCTCCCGCCGGGGGCGATGGAGAGCATGCACGCCATCGGCGACCAGATCCGCGAGCGGGAGGCCGCGGGCGAGGAGGCCCCGATAGACTCCCTCTTCCAGGACTTCGACGAGCGCACGAAGCAGAACGGCTCCTCCTCGAACGGTCACGGGAAGAACGGCTCCTCCGAGAAGGAGGAGATCCTCTCCTCCGGCCGCGGCGGCTTCGGCAAGGCCGAGGACCAGGGGGACCTCGTCGGGGTCTCCGAGGAGGTGCAGGAGGAGATCCGGCGGGCCGCGCAGGGCAAGGACCGCTACGAGTGCGACGTGTGCCACTACATCGCGAAGGGCAAGCCCGCCCGCTGCCCGGTCTGCGGGTCCGACCCGACCCACTTCCACCCGGTCGACGCCGAGATCGCGCGGGCCGCGGAGGGTGAGAACCTCAACCGCTCCGGGGTCTACGACGGGCGCGAGCTGCACTGGACCGACGACGCCAAAGCCTTCCTCGATTCTCTGGAGGAGTGGCAGGAGAAGCGCCGGGTCAAGGCCCGGGTGGAGAAGAGCGCGCTCAAGAAGGGCTACACCACGATAACCCGCGAGTACGCCGAGCAGTGCTACCGGGAGGAGACCGGGCGCGAGGCACCCGAGCCGAAGGCGAGCGGCTGCCCGGTGCACCACGCCAGGGAGAAGGTCGAGCGCGAGAGCGGTGGGAAGTGTCCGATCGACCACCGGGCCTTCAAGGAGGCCGGGAAGCTGGTCCCGGAGGGCGGCTCGAAGGAGTTCACCTGGACCGAGGAGGCCGTCGAGCGCCTGGAGCGGGCGCCGAAGGGCTTCATGCGCAACATCTCGCGCAACATGACCGAGAAGCTCGCCCGCGAGCGCGGCACGAACCACATAGACCTCGCGCTGGTCGAGGACGCGCTCTCCGGGGCCCGGAACACGATGGAGGACGTGATCACGGGCAAGATCTCCATCGCCGAGCTCGCCCGCGACACCGGCGAGAAGATAGAGGCTCCGGACGGCGGCGCGCCGCACCCGGTCGCGACCGTGACCATGGTCTGCACCGTCTGCGGCGAGGAGATGGAGGGTGTCGCGCCGCCCGAGGAGTGCCCGGTCTGCGGCGCGCCGCCGGAGGACTTCGAAGAGAAGAGCTGAAGACGGTTTTCAGATCTGTCGGCGGGAGCCCCGGTCTTGCTCTCCGATTCGGGCCGGGGCTTCCGTGTGAGGAAGAAGCGCGATGGCGAAGACGCACAGGGTAACCTTCAAGAAGAGCGGCATCACCATAGAGTGCTCCGAGGATGAGTACATCCTCGAGAAGGCCGAGGAGAACGGGTTAGACCTCCCCTACGACTGCAGGAGCGGCACCTGCACCACCTGCATGCAGATGTGCCTCGAGGGGGAGATAGACCAGGAGCTTGCGTTTGCGATCTCCGACGAGGAGCTTGCGGAGGGATATCGTCTGATCTGCATCGGCAGCCCCCTCTCCGACGTCGTGCTCGACGCCTGAGGGGCTCGTGCGGGGGAGGGATCCCTACGCTCCCTTCGAGCTCCGGCTAAAGAAGGACGCCCCTCCCTCCGATAATATCGAGATGATCACATCTTATCTGATAGGTGGAGGGCGAGGCCGGGAGGTGGGGGTGAAAGTTCCCCCCGGGCGGCCTGGCGAGGAGACGCTGGTGGAGGAGATCTCCGGCCAGGCGCATCAGATAGGGCAGTTTCTGAGGTGGCTCGTGCCGCTCGTCCTCGCCTTCGGCCTGCTGGAGGTGGGGGCCTCCGCCGCTTTTCGGGATCTCGGCTCCGGGGTGGCCGGCGTCACGCTGTTCGCCTACGGGCTCTCGCTGGAGGTGGCGCGCAGGTGGGCCAGGAGGAGCGAGCGGGCGAACGCCGCGATCGCGATCGTCTGCTGCGGCTTCCTTCTGGCCTGCATCGTGGTCGCCTTCGCACAGCCCTTCCTGATAACCGTCATCATCCTCGCCCCGCTGCTCGCCGTCGGCGTGGCGCTGCCCTACGCGAGCGGAAAGATGCTGCGCTACCTGCTCGTGATCTCCTGGATGGTCTCCGTCGTCATCGCCGTCCTCGGCGAGATCTCACCCTCCGCCTCCCGGCTTCCCGGCTGGTACGCCGCGCCTTTCCACGTGGCCTCCCTCGCCGCGGCGGTCGCGGTCGTGCTGCTTTTGCTCTGGCAGTTCAGGAGCCGTCTGGTCGGGGCGCTGGTACAGGCCCGACTCGCCGAGGAGAGGGCCCTCTACGACGCCGCACACGATCCCCTCACCGCGCTGCCCAACCGCGTCCTCTTCTCGGAGAGGCTCGAAGAGGCGCTCGAGCGGGCACGTGGGGCCGATGGACATCCCTTCGCCGTGCTCTTCCTCGACCTCGACCGGTTCAAGAACGTCAACGACTCACTCGGGCACGCGGTGGGGGACGGGATGCTCGTCGAGGTGGCGAGGCGGCTCGAGGCCAGCGTCGGTCCGGATGACACCGTCGCCAGGATCGGCGGGGACGAGTTCACCGTGCTGGTCGAGAGCGCCCGGGACACACGTGGGGTTCTCGAGGTGGCGGAGAGGCTGCAGAAAGCCCTGTCCCATCCCTTCCACGTACGGGGACACGAGCTCTATACCACCGCGAGCATCGGGGTCATCCCGGACTCTCGCGGGTACGAAAGCCCGGAAGATTTGCTGCGCGACGCGGATACGGCGATGTACCAGGCCAAGCGGGAAGGCAAGGCCCGCTACGAGGTGTTCACCGGTGAGATGCGCGAGCGGGTGCTCGAGACCCTGAGGCTCGAGAACGACCTCAGGCGGGCGGTGGAGCGGGGGGAGTTCTACGTCCGCTACCAGCCGATAGTCTCGCTCAGGAGCGGGGCCGTGGTCGGCTTCGAGGCGCTCGCCAGGTGGAGGCACCCGGAACGAGGCGAGGTCTCCCCGGCGAAGTTCATCCCGCTCGCGGAGGAGACCGGTCTGATCTCCCGGATAAGCGACGCGGTGTTGCGGGAGGCCTGCCGGGACGCGAAGACTTGGCTGGAGAGGTTCCCGGAGCACCGCCCGCTCACCGTGAGCGTGAACCTCTCCGCGGTGCAGCTCTCGCAGCCCTCCCTCGCCGCTCAGGTGGCCGAGGCTCTCTCCGAGAGCGGGCTGGAGAGCCATCACCTCCGGCTGGAGGTCACCGAGAGCGCCATAATGCTCGGCGCCGAGCCCGCCGCACGCTCTCTGCGTAAGCTGGGGGCCAGGATCCACATAGACGACTTCGGCACCGGCTACTCCTCGCTCGGGGTTCTGCAGCGCCTCCCCGCGGACGCGCTCAAGATAGACCGCGCCTTCGTGGAGAACGTGGGCTCGGCGGACGGCGCGCAGATCGTACAGACCATCACCACCCTCGCGCACAGCCTGGGGATGGACGTCATAGCCGAGGGGGTCGAGACCGGGGAGCAGCTGGAGAGGTTGCGCCGGGCAGGCTGCGACTACGCGCAGGGGTTCTTCTTCTCGAAACCGGTGGACGCTATGGAGGCTGAGAGGATCCTCGCTCACTCGCTGCGGTAGCGCTCTGAGCCGAGCGACCAGTCGAGGACGCCGCGCATGCGGGCCTCGAGCGAGACGACGTAGCGCCGCAGGATCTCGTCCACGGCGGGTCCGAAAGAGGGCAGGGTACGTGAGGTCTCAACGAAGACCTCCACCTCCGCATCGTGCATCCGGGCCGCCTCCCACAACGCCCGCTGCAGGGAGAGACCACGCTCGGCCTGGAGCACCGGGATCAGGTTGTTCACCTCGCCGGCGGCGAGCTCCTTCTTCAGGGAGATGATGTCGTTGGCCCAGCAGGTGACGTTGTGCGAGGCCGAAGTGAGCCGCCTCACCGCCGCGTGCTCGCGCACCTCTGAAGGGAGGTGGTGGCCGCGGACGATCTCGACGAGTTCGGTGACGATCGAGAGCCCGCCGGTGAGCGGGCGCATCCTGACGTACGCCTCGAGGGAGGGGGCAACTCCCCTGGCCCGGTTCGAGGCCTCCCAGAGCGTCGCCTCGAGGTGCTCCCTGACGGCCCGGACCAGCCGCCGCATCCAGACGCCGGGCAGAGAGTTGGTGCGCAGGTAGCCGAGGGTCCTCTCCCGCAGGTCGCGCAGGGCGTGGGCGAGCGGCTCGTCTTCCTCCCCGGGCTCGGCGCCCTCGAGCACGTCCAGCAACCTGCCATCCGCGGACGAGAGCCTGCGGGGATCACGGCCTGCAGGGGAGGCGTCCCCCTTGTCGTCGCGCAGGAACAGCCAGGCGTACCAGTCGGAGACGAAGCGCAGATCCTCGGCGGCGAGCTCGGGATGGTTGCGGGCGGCGAGGTGTCCGAGCCCCGTCGCGTCGAAGAGAGCCAGAGATTTCTCGTCCGGCAGCAGCCCGAACGTCCTCACCCACCCCGAAGTGCCGCGCTGGGCGGTTTCGGCGTGCTCGTTCATCCGGGGCGGGAAGGGGTAGTCCAGTGGTGGGACGTGGAGGGTCGCCGCTGGTCTCGTCTTCATCTGTTCTCCTTTGCCGGGAGTTCTCTCCAGGCAAGCATGTTCACACTTCGTCCCGCCACCCGCAAGGATCTCTCAGCGCTCCCTCAGCAGATCGGGGGAAGATATAGAATCGTGTCTTACGAGGCGAGGAGGTGGAAGAGCATGAAGCCAGGTACCAGGGTTCTCATAGTCGAGGATGATCGATCGATCTCCCGCTTTCTGGAGCTGGAGCTCGAGCATCGGGGGCTCTCGGTGAGGTGTGTCTACGACGGGCCCTCGGCGCTCGAGGTGCTGGAGAGCTTCCGGCCCGAGATCCTCGTGCTGGACATCATGCTGCCCGGCCTCGACGGGGTGGGGGTCCTCAAGCGCATCAGGGAACGCGGGGAGAAGCTGCCCGTCATCATGCTCACCGCCCGCGACAGCACCCAGGACAAGGTGCACAGCCTCGACTACGGGGCGGACGACTACCTGACGAAGCCCTTCGAGGTGGAGGAGCTGCTGGCGAGGATGCGGGCTTTGTTGAGGCGGGTGGAGGGTGAGGAGGTCTTGCGGGTAGGAGACCTCGAGATAAACCGCTCCACGCGGGAGGTGAGGCGGGGGGAGAGGAAGATAGACCTCACGGCGCGGGAGTACGAGCTGCTCGAGTTCATGGCGCAGAACCCGAGGCGGGTACTCTCGCGGGACCTTTTGCTCTCGCGGGTGTGGGAGCAGGACTTCGCGCTCTCGACGAACGTGGTCGACGTGTACGTGGGGTATCTGAGGCGGAAGATAGACGTGGAGGGGGAGAAGAAGCTGATCCACACCATAAGGGGCGTGGGGTACGCGCTCCGGGAGGAGCGGTAGGCCTTGCCGATCCGCTGGCGTCTTACGCTCTTCAACGCGCTGGCGATCGGTGTGATCCTGCTCGTGCTCGGCATCGGGTTGTACGTCCTGGTGCGCGACACGCTGCTCTCCAACACCGAGAACACGGTCCGGCAGGCGGCGGTCTCGGTGGCGAAGACCATCCGCTCGGGGGGCACCCTGGAGGAGAGCAACCGCGAGAGGCTCACCCTGGAGGGGGTCTTCGTCGTGGTGCGCGACGGACAGGGCAAGGTGGTCGGCGAGACGCTCCGACTCGGCGTCCAGGGAGGCTCCCGCGACGGCGTCTGGAAGCAGGCGGCCAGGAGCGGGAAACCGGCCTCGGGCACCGCGAACCTCTCCAACCAGGCCCCGGACTACGTCTACGCCGTCCCGGTGCGGCTGAAGGGCAGCGGTGCTCTGCGCATCGTCGAGGCGGGAAAGCCCTACCAGGGTGCGCAGGAGACTCTGGAGGACTTCTCCGCCGTGCTCGCCGCCGGGATCGGGGCGGCTTTCCTGCTCTCGATCGCCGGCGCGTACATCCTGGCCCGCGCCGCGCTCAAGCCGGTCGACAGGGTCGTGGTCGCCGCCCGCGAGATGGGGGAGGGGGATCTCGCCAAGAGGCTGCCGGTGGCGAACCCCAAAGACGAGATAGGACGCCTCACCACCACGATAAACGCCCTGCTCGCCCGGCTGGAGGCCGCGTTCGCCCGCCGGGAAGAGGCCCTCGCCCGCCAGCGGCGCTTCGCCGCCGACGCGAGCCACGAGCTCAGGACTCCCCTCACCTCCATAAGCGGCTACGCCCGGATGCTCGATGAGTGGGCGCTCAAGGACCCCGAGACCGCGCGGGAGGCGGTGCGCGCGATCCGCGAGGAGTCCGGCAGGATGCGCTCGCTCGTCGAGTCGCTGCTCGCCCTCACCCGCGGCGACGAGGGTGCTCCACTCAACCTCGGGCGGCACGACCTCGCCTCCATCGCCTCCGAAGCCACCGACGCCGCCCGCGCCTCCGCGCAGGGCAAGGTGGAGGTCGAGTTTCGTCCCCCACAGGGGCCGGTCGAGGCGAACTGCGACCGGGAGCGTATCCTGCAGGCCGCCTCCATCCTGCTCGACAACGCCGTCAAGTACACCCCGGAGGGCGGCCGGATCTCCGTGGAGGTGGGCCGCCGGGGCGGATCCCCCTTCCTCTCCGTCACGGATACCGGCATCGGCATCCCCGAGGACGAGCTGCCCATGATCTTCGAGCGCTTCCACCGGGTGGACCCCTCGCGCGGCGCCGGAGGGGCCGGGCTCGGCCTCTCCATAGCCCGGCAGATCGCCGAGACCCACGGCGGCACCATAGAGGTGGAGAGCCGGGTCGGCGAAGGCTCCACCTTCACCCTCCTGCTCCCCGAGGACCTCCCTTCGGGTGGCGGAACGCGGGCCGATCTTCTCTGAGGTGGTAGTCTCAAAAGATTCTTACGGACTATTCATCCGACTCTCACCCTCTGCTCAGCACCCTCTCATCCCCCGGGCGAATACTTGAGCGTACACGACAGCAGAGAAAGGAGAGGAAGATGTAGGCAAGCAGCCAGAACGTCGGGACACGAAACCAGAAGACCCTCAGAAACAGGAGGATGACGAACGAGATGGACAGGAAGAAGCTCCTTGCGGCGATGGCCGTACCGGCGGTACTGGCGCTCGGTGGGGGCACCGCCCTCGCCCAGGCCACCCACAACACCAGCGCCGCTTCCAGCGGTCAGGTCTCCGCGGCTCAGCAGCAGGCTCACCAGGAGAACACCAAGGCCGACCCCGACAACGTGCAGCAGGGTGACCAGAAGGGCCCGGATGGGATAGAGCATGCCGGGGAGAAGGCCGAATCCGGTGAGGTGAAGGGGCCCGACAGGGACAACCTGCAGCAGGGACCCGGGCAGCAGCTCCAGCAGGGTGACCAGAGCGCTCCGGATACCGCCGGAAGCAGCGGAAAGTAAGACCTCTATCTCGGTGGCCCCGGAGACCCGGGGCCACCACTTGTCTACTCGATGGGAAGAGAAGATGAAGATGATTGGACTGCGGCTTCCGGGTGTCCGCAGGACGGGAGCCGATGCCATCCCCGGCGAGGACGGGATCCGGTATTGGGAGGAAGATAATCCACACGCTCTCTACGAGGCGGTATCCGACGCCTGCTGGCTGTATCGCTACCGGGACCTGGAGTACAACCTGCGGCGCTTCGGGTGGCGCAGGGCCCGCCGGGCCGTTCTCGCGGAGGGGCCGCTGAGCAACCGCTGGCTCGACCGCGGGAGAGGTGAAGTCCGCCTGACGCGCCGGGGGCTCGAGGTGCGCTTCGAGAGCGCCGTGCAGACTATAAGCTGGAGAGAGCTCAAGGAGATGATCGAAGCCCGCCGCTCGTGAGGCGGGGAAACCCGGCCGTCCTGGCTTAGAATACCCGCATGCCGTATCGCTCGCCGCGGAAGATGGCTCCGGACACGCACGAGAGGTTGGAAAGGCTGGCCAGACGGGCGCTGAGGGACCCGGCCGGCTTCGTGCGCGGTCTCGTTCCGGGGGCGCGGGCTCGCCGGGAGATCTCGGCCCGCGACGCCCGCATCGCCGCGCTCGAGGAGGAGCTGCGGAGATGCGGGCTGCGGCCGCCGGAGGCTGCCTCGCCCGTCTTCTTCGTCGTCGGGTTCATGCGCTCGGGGACGACCTGGCTGATGCGGATGCTCGACGCCCACCCCGAGGTCCTCTGCCGGGGCGAGGGGCGCATCTTCGGCGCGGGATGGAAGCGCAAAGCCTTGAAGAAGAACGGCGTCGACCGCCCGGCGAGCTCGCTCTACGAGGCTCTGCTCGACGCGGAGTACCTGAGGCTCTGGGTCGAACGTTCCGTCTGGAGCCGCGACGGAGATCCGCGGGAACACATCGAAGCCATGACCCGCATGGCCGCGGGCTACTTCATGACGCGGGAGCTCTTGAAGAGCGGCAAGTGCCTCGTCGGCGACAAGTCCCCGCTCCTCAACGACCGGATGGTGCGTGAGATCTCGCGCATCTACCCCGAGGCGCGGGTGATCCACATAATCAGGGACGGACGCGACGTCGCCGTCTCAGCCGCCTTCCACCTCTGGAACTTCGGCAACGTGAAGGAGGGGACGGAGGTCGCCGAAAAGCGCGCCGCCTACCGCGCCGACCCGGAGGGCTTCGTCCGCTCCGGCAGGAGCATCTTCACCGGGGACCAGCTCCGAACCCTCGCCTCCGACTGGTCCTCCTACACGGGCGGCGCGGCGCAGGATGGTCCAGCCCTGCTCGGGGACCGCTACATGGAGGTGCGCTACGAGGACCTCGTCGCAGACCCTGAACGGCACATGCGGAGCATCTTCTCCTTCCTCGGTGCCGTCTCCGACGAGGAGACCGTCGCCGGGTGCGTCCGCTCGCAGAGCTTCGAGCGTCTCTCCGGCGGTCGCGGGCGCGGCGAGGAGGATGCCTCCTCGTTCTTCCGCAAGGGCGTGGCGGGCGACTGGCGGAGGCTCTTCACTCCGAAGGATCGTGAGATCTTCGAGGAGACGGCCGGCGAGACCCTCGCCCGGCTCGGCTACGAGCGAAACAGTAGCTGATGAGCCGGGTAAGCCGACTACTTGCCGGGTTCATGGTCCCGGTCTTGCGTGAGAAAAGCAGGAATCCTCGAGCTAAGATAAACCATGGCGTTGCAGCCAGGTGATCATGGTGTCTGCCGTCCACGTTGCAACCCCGCAGCCGAAGAAATCTCTATCCTCGGTGAGGATGGCTGCTTCGAGTGAAAGAGCGAGCGCGACCACCTGCCAGTCTTTCTCATCCCGTGGTAACCTGGACAGCGCTTCGCCCTTCGAACCTTCGTAGACTTCTTCTGGTACCTCCGTGACGCTGTGTTCCTTAACACGCAGGGCAGCGTCCCAAAAGCGCGCGGCAACCGGAGCGGGAAGCCCCCGGGATACCCGGACTTCGAGCCGCCTGGATACCTCATGCCGGGTCTCCTCCCACATCCGGGTGGGTACGTACAGATCGAGATTGGGGTTGGCGAGTAGTTCCAGTCCTCGTTCTCGAAGCAGCTCCGCGACGAGCGTGCTGGCGTCTATGACCAGGCGCAAGCTGCCCTAACTGCCCGGGCTTTCATGCTCGCGGGGCACCAGCTCCCGAACGAGTTCTTCTTCCGAGAGGCTGCTCTCGCGCCGCAGTTCTGCCAGACTTTCGCTCAGGTCGCGCAGAGCAGCGCGCAGCTCCTCCGTATCGCTCTTCTGCTTCACCGGGAAGTAGAAACCAATTACGCGGCCGTGCCTCCGTACGGCCAGAGGCTCGCCACTGGACAGGTAGCTGGAGGCGTGATCCCTGAACTCTCTCACTCCTACTTCTCTCACTAAACTCCTCGCATGGGGAAGATCTGACCAGATTATGGCCACATTGTGCCACAAAATATGCCGGTGGTCCACGATAGGTAGTTCTCACCTCGGACCCGGCTACGAGCGGTTCTGAGAGGCATTGATGCCTCGCACGGCTCTTTTCTATACTTCCCGATAATCCGAGGAGATCGCCGCTCTGATCCGGGCCGGGGGGATGAGGCGTACGGACGGGAAGCTTTCGGCAAAAGCTCTATCAGGAAAGGTCACACGCCGGTTCGGGTGGACCGATCTCGCGCTCCTGCCCATCGTCTTGTTCCTCTCGATCCCTTCCCTCGTATGGTTCAGGTACGAGTGGGTTTTAGCCCAGGATGCGGAACAATATCTCCTCGCCGGGTGGCATCTGGTCTCCGGCCGGGGCTACACCCTCATCAACGGGGCACCCTTCATCAAGAGAGGCCCCCTGTTCCCGGGCCTGCTGGGCGGGCTGATGACGTTCCTGGGACGGGATACCGGAACCCTGGCGCTCACCGTGCGTCTCCTGGCGCTGCTCAACCCCCTCCTCGCCTATCTGCTGGTCAGGCGGCTCGCGTCCCCCATCGCCGCGCTCGTCGCCGCCGCGGCCGTCACGCTCCTTGGTTACACTACGATAAACAAGCAGGCCCTCAACATAGACGCGGTGCTCATGACCGCCTACCTCCTTTCTTTGCTGGCGTTGATGCACGCCCTCCGGCGGAACACCCGTCTGTCGGCTTTCCTGTCCGGGGTGGCGCTCGGCGCCGCCATACTCGTCAAAGAGACCGCGTTCGTAAACCTTCCTCTGGCGCTGCTGGCGGTGCTTTTCTTCGGTTGGGGGTCGCGAAGGGCCTTCCTGCACTACCTCGGGGTGGTTCTGGCCTGCCTGCCGTGGTGGGCCTGGGTTTACGCCGCCAGCGGCCAGATATACCTGGTGGGGCGGCTCTCTCCCGATCTGCAGCGCCCGATGGCCCTGGGCGCGGCGGCGGTCGTCGTGCTCGTCGGGGTATCCGTTTTTTCCGGTGCCTTCGACCGGTTTCTCGCCGGCGGTCGCAGGCGATCCTGGACCGGCTAGAGCATTCTCGCTGTGTGGCCCGTGGTCGTCTTCTTGCTGCTGTCGAAGACCGGGGGCTCGGTGTTTCCGGAAGCATCGCTCGCCGCCCTGAGAGATTATTTCGCGAGTCACCTCGCGCCCTACATCGCGCTGTGGCCTCTCATGCCGGTGGCGGCCGGTTACGCCGTCTGGAGGGCCGTGAAGGGGGGCCGGATGTGGCGCGTGTTCTCCATCTCTCTGTTGTTCCAGGCTCCCATAGTCCTGTTCGTGACCCTGGAGGGATGGAACCAGAGGCAGTTTCTCATCCCGCAGACCCTCTTGCTCTGCGCGCTCGCCGTGCTCGTGACGGACGTCTTCGCCATCGTGGCACGCGATGTGAAGGCGAGGCGTTTCCCTGACTGGATCGCCGCCGTCTCGGCGTTGATCCTGGGTGCGTACCCGCTGGTGGTCGCCACGGAAGAAGTCCACAACCTGCTCTACGATCACCCCGTCAGGCCCTCCGGAGGCGGCAGGAGCGTCGTGGAGGCCACGAACATGGTGCGCTGGATGGAGAGGAACGTGCCTCCGGGGAGCATGGTTGTCACCATGCCGTTTCATGCGTCGTACCTCGTTTTCAAGGACGGCGGGCGCCACCGCTGGACGACCCTGGGGCTCGATCAATCCCCTCCGATCACCAACCCCACGGCTGCCAAGGGATACTCCCAGGACGTCGATACCGACACCATCTACCAGATCCCGCCGCGGGCCCTCTGGGTGATGATGAGCAGGGATGAATCGAACTGCACGGTGCTCTCTTATTCCATACCACACATAATGTATCAGTTGAGGAAGGAAAACGCCCGCTATCTGATGGTTGCCGGCGATCCCAGACTTACCGGGCTTATGGTGTCTTCTGACGGGCTGGTGGAGAGCCGGCTCTTCGTGAAGCTACACCAGGAAGGAAGGGATCAGGGAAACGCTGGTTTTGCGTTGCTGGAGCGCACCGGTGACCCTCCGAGGCCCGTTCCGACCTGGATGGGGGCGAGGACGATCCTGGGGCTCGTACGATGCGAGCGGGCCCGTGGGCCTGGGTACGAACGGAGGATAACTTCGAAGTTCCCTCAAGGGATCGTGCTCGTCCCCGAAGAGTCGCAGCCGGGGCTCGACGCCAGGGCGCGCGAGGCGCTCGAGCGGATCTACCGGGGGCGAGATCCTGCATTCGACCCCTGATCCTCTCTCTCAGGCCTTCCTCCAGAAGGCAGGTGAGATCAGGGCCAGAGCGGTGAACAGCTCCAGCCGTCCGAACAGCATGCACACCGTGAGCACTCCGCGGCCGAATGGATCCACCGCCGTGAAGTTCTCCGCGGCCCCGACCTGCCCCAGACCCGGTCCGACCACGTTGAGGGTGGCCGCCACCGCGGTGGCGGCGGAGACCATCGAGAGGTTGGGTTGGAAGGCCAGAAGCACGGTCGCCAGTGCGAAGACGGAGATCCAGGCCGCGAACAGCCCGAGCGTCGCCACGCGCACCCTCTCTGGGATCGTCCGGCCGCCTATGGTGAGCGGTGTCACCGCCCGGGGGTGCACCATGTGGAAGATCTCCTGCAGGTTGGTGCGCACCACGATCATGATCCTTATGACCTTTATGCCTCCGGCGGTGGATCCCGCGCAGCCTCCGACGAACATCAGGAGGACGAGGATGAACTTCGCCGCCCCTCCCCACTTGTCGAAGTCGGCCGTCACGAAGCCCGTGGTCGTCATGATGCTGGAGACCGTGAACGCCGAGTCTCTGAGCGCCCGGCCCCAGTCTGGACCATAGGTTCCGCCGTAGACCAGCAGTCCCCAGACGAGGATGGTGGCGCCGGCCATCGTGCCCAGGTAGACGACAACCTCCCGGCTGAGCAGCGCGTCCGGGCGACGCCGGGTGTAGAGGACGTAGTAGAGGGAGAAAGAGATTCCCGAGGCCGTCATGAAGAAGATCAGGACCGCCTCTATGGGCAGGGAGTGGTAGAAGCCGATGGAAGCCGACTTCGGGCTGAACCCACCCGTCGCCACGGTCGCGAAGGTGTGCACTACGGCGTCGTAGAGCGGCATGCCGGCCCCCAGCAGCGCGAGCGTGCAGGCGGCGGATATCGCCAGGTAGATGAAGATGAGCGACCGCGCGGTGTCTCCTATGCGAGGTGTCAGGCGGGTGCCGGTGAGCCCGGAGACCTCTGCTCCGAGGAGCCGGGAGGCTTCCGTCCCGAGGGCCGGGGCCACGGCGACGAAGAGGACCACGATCCCGACACCTCCGAGCCACTGGGTCATGCTGCGCCAGAAGAGGATTGAAGGTGTCTGGGCCTGGATGTGCGAGAGCAGCGTCGCTCCGGTGGTCGTGAACCCGCTCATACCCTCGAAGGTGGAGTCGAGAGGGTTTGTGAAGGTGCCCTGCATCAGGTATGGGATGCCGCCGAGCATCGCAGCGAGCACCCAGGCAAGGGTCACCGAGAAGTAAATGTCCCGGTTGGAGACGATCTCCCGCCCTCGGCCGGGCCGGCTGGTGAACCGGATGCCCGCGGCACCCGCCGCGATCATCGCCGCTGCGGGTACCAGGAAGCTCTCCCAGGAGCCGTCGCCGTAGAGCAGGGAGATGCCCAGAGGAACCAGCAGTGCCACCCCGATGGCCAGCACCACCCCCGCGTTGAGACGGACGATGAGCCTGATGTTCATCGTTCAGGCTCCGCCCGCACCATCCGGCCTCCCCCTTCCGACCGCCCGCCCGGCATGTCTAAGCGGCGAAGAGGCGCTCGACTTCGCTCACAGCTTTACCGAGGGCGAAGATCACCGCTTTGTCGCCGGCCCGGATCTCCTCTTTGCCGGTCGGTATGATGATCTCCCCGTCGCGCAAGAGCGCGCCGACGATGGCCCCTTCCGGGAAACCCACCTCCGAGAGCATGCTCCCGTCCACCGGACAGCCTTCGGGAACGCGCAGCTCCAGCATCTCGGCACCGCTCTCCAGGAGGGCCACGTTCAGCACCTCTCCTCGGCGTACGAACCGGAGTATCGCCTCGGCCGCCAGCGTCCTCGGCGAGATCGTCAGGTCTACCCCCAGAGCCTCGGCGAGCGGCGTGAACTCGCCCCGGCTCACCCCCGCGATGGTCATGCGCGCCCCGAGCTGGCGGGCGTACATGGCGGCCAGCAGGTTCGCCCGGTCGTCGCCGGTGACGGCCACGAAAGCGTCGGCGCGGTCCACGCGCTCCTGGAGCAGAAAGTCCCTCGAGATGCCTTCGTCGTGCAGCACGAACCCCTTCCTGAGTTGGGAGGCCACGTACCGGGCCCGGGCCTCGTCCCTCTCTATGACCCTCACCGACATGCCGACCTTCTCCAAAGCCAGAGCCAGCCGCAGGCCGATCCTGCCTCCCCCGTAGATGACCACCTCCCGGACCGGTGCCGTATCCGTGGCCACGGCCTTGACCGCCTGCGCCAGCCGCTGCCGGCTGCTGACGAGCAGGATGTGATCCCGACGCTCCAGCACGGTCTCGCCGTGCGGGACCAGCGCCTCCCCGCGCCGCACCGCGCCGACGACGAGGCTGCCCTCCGGCAGCCTCACCTCTTTCAGCGGACGCCCGATCGCCGGGGAGCCCTCCTCCAGGATGACTTCCGCCACCTCTATGGCCTCTCCGGCGAAGGTGTCCACGTTGATCGCCCCCGGCACGAGCAGGGCCTTCTTTATCTCCTCGGTGGCCGCCTGCTCGGTGTGGATGATGAAGTCTATGCCCAGCATCTTCTGGGCGAACGGCTCCTGCGGGTCATGATAGTCCGGGTTGTGGATGCGGGCCACGGTGCGTGGCACCCCCAGAGATCTGGCCGCCAGGCACGCGATGATGTTCACCTCGTCCGAACTACTCGCGGCCACCAGCAGGTCCGCCTTCTCGATCCCGGCCTCGGCCAGCATCCTGGGGCTCGCCCCGTTGCCGTGTATCACGAGGGCGTCCAGTTGCTCCGACGCACGCTCCACCAGAGCCCCGTCCTGCTCGACGAGGACCACGTCGTGCCCTTCCTGAGAGAGCATGCGGGCCGTGTTGAACCCTACCTCCCCAGCCCCGATGATCACAGTTCGCACCGCCTGCTCTTCCTTTCTACGAGCCAGGAGACACCAGGGGTTATTCTATATGCCTTCTGGTCTTTCTCTCGTGTACGATCCGAGAACGCCATCGGTGCCCGCTACTCTTGCAGTGGTTGCGTGGAGATGTCGGCTATACGGTATAGGTCGAGAGGGGACTTTCTGCGTCCACGAGGCTACGCACCAGTTTGCCAGACTTTGCGTCGCGGCACCCTCGGGTTCAGGGGGATTCAGGCGGGTGAGCGGATCCTCGACGTTCCGCATGCAATAAACTGCACTATCTCGGGGTGGTTCTGGCTGAGGTCGAATGGAGTCTGCCGTCTGCATCCGCAACTTACTCGCCGAACGTCGAAGCTACTGGTGAGTGATGTGGAGATACAGAAAGTGGCGGAAGTTGTTGAAAAGAAATTGTTTTATGGTTGCGTGCTCAATCGAAGCTATCGTTAGCCGTTGAGCAGATTTAAAGAACGCCCCCTTGATTCAAGGGGGCTACAATTCCTACATCAGCTTGTTTAGCGTCCTAGCAATTTTGCAGCAGCGTCCGCCACCTTATAGCGGCGGCTGTTCTGGTAATGAGCTAGTTTGTGCTGTAGTTGGGAGGTCTTTTGCTGTAGTCGAGAGATCTTTTCCCGGAGGCGTTTGATGTCTTCGCGAGCCTGTATCGTCTCCTGCCTGGCTCTGTTTACAGCTTCAACCAGCTCTTCTTCCCTTCTCAATAAGCGCAGAAGATCTAAGCGCCTTCCGAACATACGCGTGACCGCAGTGAGGGCTTTCTCTACTTCTTGGGCTAAAGACTCCGGGTAGAGCACCCCAAGGTTGCTCGTTCCCAAGGACGAGTTCAAATCGGCAACGAGACGAAAAAGGTATTTCCTCTCCACACTCTCCATGAAGTCAACGATCCCTGCTTGGACGAAAGGCCCCCAGGCATGACGACAGTCGTCCAGGATAGCCAGGGCCTCGGGATTTCTGCCGAATACCGCTTCTAAATCTGCACGTACTCCCTCTCTAGTGTGCAGCCCGTCTACATAAACCAAGGAAATTACACCATCGGAGGGAGCAGGGATCTCAACCTTTTTTGTCTTCGCCATAGTCCCCAGCTTCGCTCCAACCTGCGTAGTACCCGCGACACCTTCGAGGAAGTTAATCTTCTCTCTCTGCTTCTCAAAGCGAGCTAGTGCTTTATAAGCCACATCAAAAGGCTTTAAATCTTTTAGGGGCTCGAGGTTCACCCTCCCCTTCCACGTATCTGAGTTGGCGGTAAGCTCGTCCGCTATCGGCAAGTTTGGGTCGATGCACGTCACCTCTGCAACATTCGGATGGGAAGCGAAGCAGAAAGCAGAGGTCCCAACGAAGCTGCCGATCTCAACCACCGAAACTTTACGAGGAAGGGTTTCGAGAAAGTAGCCCAGGAATATTGCATCTACGGCGAAGATTGAACAGTTATCAAGCGGCTCCTTCGATAGCTGCGGGAAAGCCTCTAGAACCGTCCGCTTGTATTCTTCAACTGGAGCAAGGTAGCGGCTGGCGGACTGCTGTCCCCAGATGCTTTCAGGAAGTGCCATGATTCCTAACGCCTCCTCACCATTCATCAAGGTAACCGATGTCGGGGTGGTAGATACGGCCTAATTTTTCGGAATCCCAAGTTCGCATCCCGCTCTGCCCGTAGGAACGGCGCAAAGCCTCTACGCCGCTTCTATGTATCTGGAGATCCTGGCTAGCCGACAACTGGTGCCTGTGGTAATAGCCGAGTACGGCGGGCACAAACACCACTTCCTCCTCTTCGGTGACCAGGTGCAGCACCAATTCCCAGTCCTCGGGCGCGTAGGGATGTATCCGTTTGATGCCTCCCAACTCCAGCACTCGTAGCGCGTCCACGATAGAAAATGCGTCGATGTAGTTGCCTCCCAACAAACGCCAAGTCGGTGGCATGTTCGAGAGCACGTCGACCGCGTCGCCGTCCTTGACCTGTAACAAGGTGCCGTAGACCATCGCTGCGCTGGTTTCCTCTGCCGCGCGCATGAAAAGCGGCAAATTCTCCGGAATAAGCTCGTTGTCGGCATCCATCCTCAAAACGTGTCGATATCTCGACATTTTTAGTGCTATATTCCACAGTCTCGCCTGTCCGTAGTTTTCCTCCAAACACATAACCTTGATGCGCGCATCATTATAGAGGGCCTGGATACTCCTCAAGAATTTCTGCGAGCCATCGCGAGAAGCATCGTCCACGACAAGAATCTCTGCGTCGAATCCTTCTTGTCCTAAGACCCACAGTCCGTCCAGCGCACTACCAAGCGACCGGGGTAAGAAGGCCCTGTGGTTGTAGTTCGGGACAAAGATAGTAAGCCCTTCTGCCTTCTTTCGAGAAGGTATATTTAGTAGCTTTTCATCTACGGTGCTGGACTCTATGCGGCCCAAACTGACATAAAGCCTATTATCTGCTGGCTGCGCCGGCACGTTTATCCCTCCGGAAGGCTCCTTGTGATGTTTATAAGCCCAAACTATCAAAGAGCTCGGTCAAATGGTCCCTCAGCAAGCCTTTGGACAAATAGTATTCCCTGGCCTCCTCTAGCAGCACCCCGAACCCTTTGTTTTTTATTGCCTCTCCTAACTCCTCAACCGACGTAAAGACACCCGGTATGCCTGCACCGCGCCAGAGGTGAGCAGTTGCAGCGTCTACCTTACACGGTACACACCCAACTGTGAGGGCTTCGATGAAGCGTAAAGACTCGTAGTATGGAAACTCGTGATGTGAACTCCAAACGTAAAATTTTGTTTTGGAGAGCAACGCCGAGAGGCCCAAGGGACCGATGGTTCCCTGCCCCTCCTTGACAACTCCGCCCTTTGGCAAAAACACGACCCCTCGCGGGTTGAGCCCTTGAATAAGCTTCGCGGCCAACCTGGCACGCTCCTGTCTGAAATGTCCTACAAAGGCCCATGGGATCGGCCTTTCGTCGTTTATCCCACGTTCAAGGGCTTGCTTTTCTTCCAGTGTAGGGGCGTTGTAGAGAAAGAAGTACGGAACGTCAAAGTCGCTTTTAAGTTTTTCTTGTTGGGAGACGAAGCCGATGTCGATTACAGCATCATAAGAGAGGGGAAGCCGAAACTGCCTTTTGAACCACTCGATTTCCACTGCCTCCGCCAGTACCGCGATTCTTCTTTTGGCCTCCCTCATTCGCTTGAAGAGTCTCTTACGGTCGCCGATCTCGTATGCGCACTCCCAGGGATTGACGATCAGCAAGGTGCTCTCCGCTAAGCTTTTTTCATAGACATCGCGTACCCGGGCAGAATCCATAAGGTCCACCGATTTGCCCGAGTTTTCTAACGTTTCGTGCAGCTTTGTGGCGAGGCGGAAGTGAAAAGAACTGCCTCTGCTGGGATAGACGATCTTAAGGTTCTCTTCCTGCATGATCCGATAACGCAGCACCTACAGTCCGAACCCCCCAGCTTTAGGGGGCCTATAGATGTGACCAAGTTTTTGTAACTTAAGTGCCATAACCCTTGGCTAACCTCAGCTTCCTATTGCGCTCCAACTTCACATCAATAGTGTATAGACATAGACTATGATTATGATCCTCCCTACCTTCAGTGTCTATGGCCGGGGAGGTTAACCAGAAGGTTCGGGGTGTTGGTGCGGCAGCTTCGCTTGGGTAGGGGTTTGGCCCAGGAGAAGCTGGCGGAGTTGTGCAGGTTGCACCGCAACTACATTGGTGGGCTTGACCCCGGAAGGCGGACACATCAGAGTTTCAGATGTGAACGTCAGAGAAGGGAGTCCCAAAGGTGCCGGAAGCAACACCCCCTATACACCAGAGTTCAAAGCAGAGGCCGTTCGCCTTGTCCGTTCTACTCCAGACAAACCCGCCTCCCAGATTGCCCGCGAGCTTGGTGTTTCGGATAACGCCCTTAGAACCTGGGTTAAGCACTCGGAGATAGATCAGGGAAAACGTCAAGGCTCACTACCGAGGAGCGCGAGGAGCTAAGGAAGCTCCGTAAAGGGGGTAGAGTTCTACGTCAGGAGCGGGAGATACTGAAAAAGCCGCGGTGGGTTCAATCGGTGAGCGCAACGGCCCTGGCCGGTGTAGCAGCCGGCGTGTCGTAGCCTAAAGTCTCTCGCGGACGGGTGTTGAGCTTGAGCCCGATTTGGTCGAGATCGGCTTGGTCGTGCACGGAGAGGTCGGTCCTCCTTGGCAGGTACTGCCTGAGGAGTCGTTGGTGTTTTCGCTCGTGCCACGCTGCCAGGGGTTCCTGGGTCGAAGAAGTAGACACAGAGACGTCGGTGGCTAGGGGGCACTTCTTGTGTGCGGCTATCTCTGGGCCCCTATCCCAGAGGTGAGGGTGTCGATCATGGTCCTGGGCAGCCGCCTTATCTGCTCACTTATGGCCGCAACGACGCTCTCGGTGTCAATATTCTTCACCGAGCCTTTCACGGTCCACCGGGATCTCGGACCACTCTTCCCCAGAGAGCTGTCGCCTGACGCCTCCCTCCCGGATACTGCGCTCGTAGGGATCGGACGGAATCGCCCCGGCGCGTTGCTTGGTGAAGACGACGCCGTGTTCGTCGACCGTCCGGTGTGATCTTTTGAAGAGTTGTTTGAAGAGGTGTTCCAGACGACGGGCCGCGAGGGTGGGTCCCTCGTCCTCAGATAGAAAACGTGCCGGACATATAGGCTCGTGCGGGACGAGCACGCCGGGCAACCGGTTCAGAAGCTGGCGGCAGAGCGTCGCCCCGCTACGTGGCGGCCTGACCAGCACCACATTCTGCTCGTACATGATGGAGGGACATTATCAAAACGCCACGATTTTGTTAGGGTACGTAGTGGTGGAAATCGAAAAGAAAAGGGCCGTTGAGTAAACAACTGATCATCGCGGGCTTCCATCGCAGCGGGACTTCGCTGACGGCGCAGCTTCTGCACCGGGCGGGTCTCTTCCTGGGCTACGAGATGCTCGAAGCCAACCCTTCGAACCCTTACGGCCACTTCGAGGACCGGGAGGTCGTCGATCTGCACCAGCAGATCCTCGGCGACAACGATCTCACCTGGCAGGTCGCCGGGCCGCTGCTCCCGGTGGTCGGAGAGGCCCGCTGGCGGTGGCTGCGCGAGATCGCCGAGCGCCGCAACGCGGAGCACCGGCTGTGGGGTTTCAAGGACCCGCGGGTCTGCCACTTCCTCGGGCTCTGGAAGTACGTCCTGCCCGACGCGAAGGTGCTCGTCGTCTACCGGCACTTCGCCGACTCGACCTACTCGCTCGCCCGGCGCCACGCGCAGAACCTCTTCGACGGCGAGGGACCCGCGGAGTTGCACCGCAGGTTCTGGAGTGAGCCGGACCTCGCGCTCAGGATGTGGCTCGCGGGCAACGAGGCGCTGCTCGCGTTCGCCCGCACCCACCCGCAGGACACGATGGTCGTCTCGATGCGGATGCTGCAGGACGGCTTTCCCCTGATCCGGGCGCTGGAGCGGCGCTGGGGCCTCGGGCTCTCGGACGTGCCCGTCGGCGAGGTCTTCGACACGGGTGCCACGACCAGCCGCTCCGGCAGGCAGCCGGTCTCCGACCGCGGGCTCATCGGGCGGGTACGTGCAGTCTGGCGGGAGCTGGAGGCCCTGAGCAGGAGGACGGAAGCGATGCTTCTTGGGGAGATGAGAGATGCCCGAAGATGAGTTCTATACCCCGACCGAGCTGGACAGGCTCCGGATGGAGAACGAGCTTCTCGCCTTCGAAGTCCGCTACCTGAAGGCGAGGCTGAACAGCGGTGGAGGGGGGACGGCGGGCACCCCATCCTCCGTCTCGCTCAGCCGCCTCTCGCAGCTCGAGGCCGCGGAGACCGACCTCAGGCTGCTGCTGCGGAGGATGGCCTCGAGCCCTCTCGCTCCGGCACTCAGGCTCAACGGCAACTTCAGGACGCTGGAAGATCGTTATCTCAGATCCCCTCACCCGGAGGAATCCTCGCCCCGGCGGGTCGCCTACCTGGAGGGTGCCGAGCGGGACCTGAAGCTGCTGCTGCGGAGGATGGCCTCGAGCCCCCTCGCTCCCGCCCTGCGCCGCAACAGGAACTTCCGCACCCTGGAAGAGCGCTACCTGTGAGCGGTCCGGTGCAGGAGGCCGGGAAGCGGGGTGCGGCGCTCGGGCGGCCGGTGGCGGTCTACGCCGGGCGCTACCGGGACCGGGTGGAAGGGGCCGGGCTCCCCGAGGGTTGCGAGGTGATGGGGGAGTGGGACGTGCTCCCGCACCGCCTCTCGGGGGTTTTGCGCCGCGCCGGAGCCCTGGTCCTCCTCGACCTCCTCTCCTTCCCCTACGAGGCGATGCCCCGCGGACGGTGGGACGTGCCAGTGGCCGCGGTGCTGCCTCAGGAGCACGACGAGGAGTTCCTCGTGAGCGTGCTGGAAAAACCGCTCTTCGAGCGGCTCGGGTTCTTCGACCTCGTCGTAACCGCCGACGATGCGCTCTGGGAAGCCCTCGGCGTGCGCTACGGGTGGGCGGCCTGCCAGCGGATACGGCCGGAGAGCGAAGACCCGGCGGGTGTTGCCCGGGAGGTGTGCGGGATGCTGCTGTCCGAGGAGGGGGCGGAGCTTCCTTCCGGCAGAGGGTCTTACGAGGCGCGGGAGTACTGGCGCAGTCGGGGGGAGAGGTTCGCGCGGGAGGTTCCCCACCGGGCCATCTGCAGCGCCGCGCACGGCCGGGCCTTCAACAAGGCCATCCACGGGGTGCAGGCCGCCGCCCTCGAGCCGCAGCTCGCGGCGGTCCGCTCCGCGCGGGCGGAGGATCTGCCGCTGGAGGTGCTCGAGGTCGGCTGCGGGGTCGGGCGGTGGGCGGCGAGCCTGGGGCGGCTCGGGGCCCGCTATACGGGGCTGGACGTAAGCGAGGCGATGGTCGGGGCGGCCGGGGAGAACTTCCCGTGGGCGCGCTTCGAGGTGCTGGGAGACGATCTCGAATTCCCCTTCGAGGACGAGAGCTTCGACCTGGCGTTCACCGTCACCGTGCTGCACCACAACCCCACGGAGATCAAACGGAGGCTGCTCTCGGAGATGTGGCGGGTGGTGCGCCCGGGGGGGAGGCTCGCCTTTCTGGAGGACTTCGTCGGGGTGAGGCGCTCGGATGACGAGACCGTCTACCCGATGTCCGTCTCCGCGTTCGTCGAGCTCCTCGTCGGGGTGAGCGGGGGGGAGGCGACGCTGGAGCACTTCGAGTCCGTGAAGTACCCGCACGACGACTTCCACCGGGGCGGGCTCATGGTCGTCTCCAGGCTGGGGGTGCCGCGGCGATGGTGAGGAGGGTCTTCGTGATCTCGAACGACATCGTGCCGGCCCAGGAGATGCCGGTCGCAGCCCCGGGGTTGAGGGCGTTCGGGCTCGCCGAGGGGCTGCGGGCGCACGGCTTCGAGGTGAAGACCGTACTGACGCGGGGGTTCGCCGAGCGGCAGTGGTTCAGGTTCGGGAGCGCCGTCCCGCATCCCACCGCGCCGGATACCGTGGTGGTGGCCGCCCGGAGGCTCGCGGGGTTCCTGGAGGCCAACTCCCCGGCGGTTGCGATCATGATCAACTCGAACCAGGCCGACCACCTGCGCCCCGTCGAAGGCGTGCGCTACGTGCTGGATTTCTTCGCCCCCAAGATGCTCGAGACGCTCTACCAGCGGGGCGAGGAGTACCCGGCCGAGGAGCTCGAACTCCTTCGGGAGCGCAAGCTGCGCGCGATCCGGCTCGCCGACGCCTTCATCGTCAACGGCGAGAAGAAGGTGCCCTACTTCCTGGCCTGGCTCCTGCAGGCCGGGCGCGACGTAAGGCACCTGCCGTTCGAGGTGGTGAACATGTGCGTCCCGCTCGCCTTCGGGGGTGGGGAGCCGGAGATGCGCGAGGGGGTGCGGTTCGCGATCGCGGGCTACCTGCAGCAGTGGGGCACGCTCGGGGCGTGGGTCGGGGAGCTGGAGGGACGGCTCGCCCGTCCGGGGGTGAGCCTCGATCTCCTCACCCCCTGGCACTGGGGCGGGAACGTCGAGCGCACGCACGCCTCCAAGGGGGACCTGGACCGCATCGCCGCCCATCCTTCGGTCACGGTGCACGGACAGATGCGCTTCTCGGACTTCAGGAGGTTCCTCACCGGGGTAGACGTCGCGGTCGACCTCTTCGAGCACAACCTGGAGCGGGAGTACGCGATGGTGACCCGCTCGGTGGTGGCGCTCGCGTGCGGGGTGCCGGTCGTTCATCCACCCTTCACGGAGGTCTCACGCATGATCTCACGCTACGACGCCGGATGGCTCGTCGACCCGGCGAGACCGCGGGAGGTCGGGAGGGTCTTCGATGAGATCATCGCGAACCCGGAGGAGGTCTACCGCAAGAAGAAGAACGCCCGCACGCTCGCGCGGGAGCTGGTCGATCCGGAGGTCGCGGTGGAGCCGCTGGCGCGCATCCTGGAGGGGATCTAGCGTGGCACGAAGGTGGCGCAGGATCTACTTTCTCACCCCCACCTTCACCCCGGTGGGTGGGGTGGTGAAGATCTTCGACTACGTAAACCACGCGCTCTCTTTGGGCTACGAGCCGGTCATCTGCTGCCCGGAGACCTACAAGCCCACGATGCCCCTCTTCCGCAACGAGCGGTTCTCCGGCATCTCGCCGGAGAACGGCATCAGGTTCACCGACCTGGAGAAGGCGGCCGTCGGGCCCTTCGAGCTGGCGTTCGTCTCCTGGCCGGAGCATTACGAGATCGTCGAGCGGAGGATGAGCCGCTGGACGCTGCACGAGCAGGTGATCTGCATCGTGCAGAACGTCCGCTGGGCCAATCCTAAGTTCACGGGGGGATACGCCCTGAGGCTCCTCACCCGCCCGATGGCCCGCATCATGACCAACGAGGTGGTGCTGGAGGCGGTAAAGCCATACCTGAACACCTCATCGCTCAACGAGGTGATCCCGCTGGGGCACGACGTCGGGTTCTTCCACCGGGAGCGCTCCGGGGGGCTGGGTTCCCCGGTGCGGGTCGGATATACGACATGGAAGTCCGACGTCGGGGACAGGGTGGCGGGGATCCTGGACGGGCGCGGCTTCGAGTTCCGGGCCGTCCGCGACCCGGTCGGCTGGGACGAGCTCAGGGCCCTCTACCACTGGGCGGACGTGTTCCTGGCGACCCCGCTCGCCGAGGAGGGGTTCTACATGCCGGGGCTCGAGGCGATGGCCGCGGGCGCGATACTGCTCACGCCCGACGCCGGAGGGAACATGGCCTACTGCCGCTTCGGCGAGAACTGCCTCGAGGTCGCCCTCGACGACGAGAAGAGCTACGTGCGGGCGCTCGAAGCCCTGCGCCGCATGAGGCTGGAGGAGATGGAGCGGTTGCGGCAGAATGGGTACGCCACGGCGGCGAGGCACACCCTGAAGCAGGAGCGGGAGGGGTTTGCGCGTTTCATGGAGCATCTGGAGGAGAGGCTGAAGCGAGCCGGGTAAGATCTACACGAAGGGGGAAGGCGGCAGGGTTGTTTCCGGATTTTCTATGCATAGGAGCGCAGAAGGCGGGCACGACGTGGCTGGACCGCAACCTGCGGGCGCACCCGCAGGTCTGGCTGCCCCCACTCAAGGAACTCCACTACTTCGACGTAAGGATGGGTGATCCGCGGCACGTGATACCTTTCCTGATGCAGAAGGTTTTCGGGGATCGTCCGGAGGACGTCAGGTGGCGCGGACAGGTGCGGGCGCGGGCCCGGAGACACCGGAGAAACTTCAGGCTGCAGAACGTTCTCTGGGACATCAACTACTACTTCAGGCCCCCCAGCGACGGGTGGTACGCCTCGCTCTTCGAGCCGGGGCGGAAGAAGATCACCGGGGATATCACGCCGGGGTACGCGATCCTCAGGCCGTACATGATCTCGCGCGTCCACCGGCTGATGCCGGAAGCGAGGATCATCTACATGATGCGCAACCCCATAGAGCGGGCCTGGTCGCACGCGATGATGAGCTTCGACAAGGGAGAGCGAGGCCGGACGGAGCCGGGAAGAGACGAGGATGTGCTCGCCGAGTTCCGGCGCAGGGACTCCCGGCTGCAGACGGATTACCTGGGTGTGCTCGAGAACTGGGGGGAGTACTACCCGCCGGAGCGGACTTTCGTCGGCTTCCTCGAAGACGTCCACTTCCATCCCGAGCGCCTGATGCGGGAGGTGTACGCCTTCCTGGGGGTGGACCCCGACGCCGGCTACGGGGTCAGGAAGGAGAAGATCCACACCCGCTCCTCCGAAGCTATGCCCACCCGCATGGCGGTGCACCTGGCGAAGACCTACCGCGACCTGATCGAACGTCTCGACGAACGCTTCGGCGGGTACGCCTCCTTCTGGCGCTACTGCGCCGAGAGGCTCATAGAGAGTCCCCCCGAAGGGGAGACGATCACCTACCCGCTGTACGAGTCCGTGTTGTGGGAGGAGTGGCCGGGGAAGAACGCCTTTCAGAGCGGTCCCCTCTCCGGCGTCTCCCGCCAGAGGCACGGGTGAGCGCCGTCACCTCTCGTCGTCCGTCAGGGCCACGAGCGCGAGGATGAGGGAGCCGAAGAGGACGGCGCCGGCCTGCACGAGTAGCCCGGCTCCTCCAGGGCTCCAGAGCGTGTTGGGGGAGAAGGGCAGGGGGGGCTCGCCGGAATCCAGCATGGTAGCCGAGACGTAGGCCGCCAGCAGCAGGACCCCGACTGCGGCTATCGCAACTGCGTAACGGTGGTTTCGCAAGGGCGGTCGCTCACCTCCATGTACTCTGGTCGTATACCATGCCTGAACGGGTACGGCGCACTCCACCGCGAGGTTGCGCGGCGGCGCGGCCGCCGGGGATTCTAGCAGTTCATGTGGATGGGTTTCCCCAGCGGACTGCGATACCATTTCGGATGGCGGGGCCTTCTTCGGGAGGAGGCCGGCGAACGTGGCGAGAGGAGGTCGTCGAGAAGGTGGCGCACTACGATTACCTGGTGATAGGGGGCGGGATGACCGCCGACGCGGCCGTACGCGGCATCCGGCAGCTGGACGAGGGGGGCACCATAGGGATATTCTGCGGGGAGGACGTACCCCCCTACGACAGGCCCCCGCTCTCGAAGGGACTCTGGCAGGGTGACCCGGTCGATGGCATCTGGCGTGACACGCAGGATATCGGGGGGGTAGAGCTGCACCTCGGGGTGCGGGCGCGGGCGCTGGATCTGCAGGGCCGGCGCGTCACCGACGAGCGGGGTCAGGAGCACACCTTCGGGAAGCTGCTTCTGGCGACGGGAGGGACGCCGCGCCGGCTGCCCTCCGGCGGGGACGAGGGCGTGATCTACTTCCGCACCTTCGCGGACTACGAGAGGCTGCGCGACCTGGCGGAGCGGGGAGAGCGCTTCGTGGTCATAGGCGGGGGGTTCATCGGCTCGGAGATCGCGGCGGCGCTCGCGATGAACGACCGTCGGGTGACGATGGTCTTCCCGGAGGACGGGATCGGGGCACGCACCTTCCCGTCCGAGCTCTCCGGCTTCCTCAACGACTACTACCGGGAGAAGGGCGTCGAGGTGCTCGCCGGGCAGACGGTCGAGGGCATCGGAGATCGCGGCGGCAGGAAGGTGGTGCGTACCTCGGACGGCAGGGAGATCGAGGCCGACGGCGTCGTCGCCGGGCTCGGGATACGCCCCGAGACCTCCCTGGCCGAGGCGGCCGGGCTCGAGGTGGACGACGGCATCGTCGTCGACGAGCACCTGCTCACCGGCGCGCCCGACGTCTACGCGGCGGGTGACGTCGCCCGCTTCTACAACCCCGCGCTCGGGAGCCGGCTGCGGGTCGAGCACGAGGACAACGCCAACACGATGGGCCAGCAGGCCGGCTGGAACATGGCCGGGGCCGGAGAGCCCTACCACCACCTGCCCTTCTTCTACTCGGACCTCTTCGAGCTGGGCTACGAGGCCGTCGGCGAGCTCGACTCCACCCTCGAGACCGTCTCCGACTGGAAGGAACCCGGCCGCGAGGGGGTCGTCTACTACCTGCGTGACGGACGGGTGCGGGGGGTGCTGCTCTGGAACGTCTGGGATCATGTCGAGAACGCCCGTGCCCTCATCGCCGAGAAGGGGCCCTTCTCCGCGGATGACCTCAGGGGGCGGCTGCCGGAGGGGTGATCTTGAGCGACCTGACGCCGGGTGATTAAATGCCCTCCGTGTCGGCAGATGTCTCCATGAGGCGGGTCCTCGTCACCGGCGGTTGCGGCTTCATCGGGTGCAACTTCCTGCGCTTGATGGTCCGCGAGCGTCCCGAGACCGAGTGGGTGAACCTCGACGCCCTCACCTACGCGGGCTGGCTCGAGAACACCGAGGACTTCGCGGACGCGCCGAACTACCGCTTCGTGCACGGCAGCATAGAGGACGCGCAGCTCGTCGAGGCGCTCTTCTCCGAGGGCTTCGACGCGGTGGTGAACTTCGCCGCCGAGAGCCACGTCGACCGCAGCATCGCCGGACCGCGCGTCTTCGTCGAGACGAACGTGCTCGGTACCCAGAACCTGCTCGAGGCGGCCCGCCGGCACGGTGTTTCGCGCTTCCTGCAGATCTCGACGGACGAAGTCTACGGCTCGCTCGGCCCCGACGACCCGCCTTTCACCGAAGAGACCCCGCTGCGTCCCAACTCCCCGTACGCGGCCTCGAAAGCTTCGGCGGATCTGCTGTGCCGCGCCTACCACAAGACCTACGGGATGGACGTGCTCATAACCCGCTGCTCGAACAACTACGGTCCATACCAGTACCCGGAGAAGCTCATCCCCTCCTTCATCCGCCACGCGCTCAGGGACGAGCCGGTCCCCCTCTACGGCGACGGGATGAACGTCCGCGACTGGCTGCACGTCGAGGACCACTGCCGGGCGGTGGCGCTCGTCCTGGAGAGGGGCAGGCCGGGGCGGGTGTACAACGTCGGCGGGGGCAACGAGCACACCAACCTGGAGATAACCAGGATCATCCTCGACGCCCTGGGCAAACCTCACGACCTGATCTCCTTCGTCACCGATCGTCCCGGGCACGACCGCCGCTACGCGACCGACTCCTCCCTCCTGCGGCGGGAACTCGGCTGGAGGCAGGAGCACCCCTTCGAGCGCGGCATCCGCGAGACGGTCGCCTGGTACGTGGAGAACGCCGCGTGGGCCGAGAAGGTCTCCGCGGGCCTGGCCGGCTGATGTCGTCCCCTCCGGGATGAGGGTCGTGCTCACAGGCGCGACGAGCCTCCCCGGGCTCGCCCTGCTCGAGGCGCTCTTGCGCTCGGGGCACGACGTACGCTGCGTGGTGCGACCGGAGAGCCCGAATGCGGGCCGCCTCGCCGGGCACGACGTGGCGATCCTCCGGGCCGACGTGCTCGACCCCGGTGCGCTCTCCCGCGCGTTCGCCGGGGTGGAGGCCGTCGCTCACGTGGCGGGCGTGGAGTACGCTCCCGCAGTCGTGGAGGCGGTGCGCCGCGCCGGGGTGGAGCGGCTGCTCGCGGTGAGCAGCACGAGCGCCCACTCCGCCTACCCCTCACGCTCGCGTCCCAAGCGGGAGGGCGAGAGGGTGGTGCGGGAGAGCGACCTCGCCTGGACGATCGTGCGTCCGACGATGGTCTACGGCACCGAGCTGGACAGGAACATGCACTTTCTCTTGCGATTCCTCGATCGGTCGCCCGTCTTCCCCGTCTTCGGGGGTGGGGAGAACCTCTGGCAGCCGGTCTACCACGAGGACCTCGCGCGGGGCATGCTCGCCGCGCTGGAGCGGGACGCCGCCGTGGGGAGGACCTACGACCTGCCCGGAAGGCGTCCGCTCGCCTACCGGGACCTCGTGCTCGCGGCGGCCCGGGCGCTGGGCAGGAAGGTTCATCTCGTGCATCTCCCGCTCGAGCCCGCCCGCCGGGCACTCGCCCTCGCCGAGAGGGCGGGGCTCCCGTTGCCGGTAAAATCCGAGCAGGTGATGCGCCTCAGGGAGGACAAGGCCTACCCGTACGAAGCCGCGAGACGGGACCTCGGCTACGCGCCGCGCACCTTCGAGGAGGGGATAGCGCTCGAGGCGGAGCGGCTGCGCGAGGTCGGGCTGGTGCGCCGGTGAGGGAGACGGTCTCCTTCGGGCTCGCCTTCCTCGTCGCGCTCGCGGCCGTGCCGCTCCTGGTGCGCTACGCGCTCGGGCGCAACCTGCTCGACGTACCCAACGACCGCAGCTCGCACGAGGTTCCGACCCCCCGGCTCGGCGGCCCCGCGATAATCGTCGCGACCTGGGTCGGGTTCGCCGCCGCGCGCCTCTCGGACGTCTGGCCGCTTTTGGTGGCGGCCACCCTGATCGGGGTGGTCGGGCTCGCCGACGACCTGCGGGGGCTGCACTTCGGGACGAAGGCGCTCGCCCAGCTCCTGGCCGCCGCCGGGCTCCTCCTCTACGACCCGCCGCAGCTCCTGGCCCGCGCCGACGGGCTCCTGGCCGCCGCGGTCTTCGTCGTCGGGGTGCTCTGGGTCTCGGCCCTCTCCAACGCCTTCAACTTCATGGATGGTATAGACGGCATCACCGGCGGGGTGGCCATCTCGAGCGCCTTCTTCCTGCACGCCCTCTCCGGCGGCGCGGGAGCCTTCCTCCCCGCCCTCGCGGGGGCTGCCGCGGGCTTCCTCGTCTGGAACGTGAGCCCGGCCTCCACCTTCTGCGGCGACGCGGGCAGCTACTTCCTGGGGTTCGCGCTCGCCGCCGTCACCCTCTACGCCCCCGTGCCGGGTGACGTATGGTCCCCCATCGGGTCGGTGGCCTGCGCGCTCGTCTTCACCCCCTACCTCTTCGACACCGCCTACACGCTCCTCCGCAGGCTCCTGGCCGGGAAGAACGTCTTCTCCGCCCACCGGGAGCACGTCTACCAGCGCATAACCCCCTCGACCGCGCTGCACCGCCGCACGAGCAACCTCTACTACGGCGCGAGCGTGCTCTCCGGCTTCGCCGCCCTCCTGTTCGCCCGGGGCGGAGGGACCGCCGTCGCCGGGATCGCCCTCGCCGCCGCCGTCTGCTGCGTGCTCGCCGCGTTGCCCTCGCTGAAGGTTTTCTCCTCCTAGCGGTGTATGATCGAAAGGTGGGAGGTGTTCTCTCTGGACCTGCGTCCTCAACAAACTGTAAAATAACGCAATGATGCTTAAAGAGAGGGGGACGGAGCTACTCGGGAGGGCGCAGCAGCGGCTGCGTCAATCGCCGCCGACGCTCAGGCGCGGGGCGGCGATGCTGGTGGATGCGGCGATCGTGCTCGAGTCGCTCGTCGTGGGGCTTCTTTTCAGGTTCGACGGCCAGGTGAGGGACACCTGGTGGGAGGCTTTCTGGCCTTTTGCGCTCTTCGGGGCGGTGGTCTTCGTGCTGCTGCTCTGGGAGAGCGGGGTCTACCAGAGCATATTGCGCTACACCGGGATCTACCAGGGAGTACAGGTGGCGAGCGCGACGGCGATCGCGGCCGGGGTCATGCTCATCGCCGACTACGCGATAGGCGAGCTGATCCTGCCTTACCGGCCGGTCCCGCTCTCGGTGGTCCTGGTGGGGGCGGTCCTGGCGTACGTGCAGCTCGTCGCGGTCAGGCTGTATCCCAGGGTCTTCTATGAGCTTTCTTTGAGGGAGATCGGACGCAGGACGCGCACGGTGATCGTGGGGGCCGAGGAGGCCGGGGTGGCGCTCGCCTCGCACATCTGGCGCACGCCGGCGATGAACGCGCAGGTGGTCGGGTTCATCAGCGAGTCGGGGGAGGACGTGGGGCGGCACATCGAGGGGGTTCCGGTGCTCGGCGGCCCCGGCGACGTGGAGGAGGTCATATCCCGGCACGGCGTCGACCAGGTGATCATCGCCGTGCCGCGGGCGAGCCGGGAGTGGATGGATTCGATCTGGCGCAGCTGCGTGAGGGCCGGGGTCGAGGTGAAGGTCATGCCAGAGCTCGACGAGGTGCTCTCGCACGGCACGATAAGGCTCAGGGAGCTGCAGATAGAGGATCTGCTCGGGCGCGAGCCGGTGGACATAGACCTCGACGCGCTCTCGGGGTACATAAACGGGCGGCGGGTTCTGGTGACCGGGGCGAGCGGTTCGATCGGGCGGGAGCTCTCCCGCCAGATCTCGCGGCTCGGGCCGGCGAAGCTCATCCTCTTCGACCGCGACGAGAGCGGGCTCTACTACCTGAGCGAGGAGCTCTCGCGCGAGGACTTCTCCGAGGCCGAGCTCTTCGTCGGGGACGTCACGCTCCCCGACCGGGTGGGCCACGCCTTCGAGCGCTTCCGGCCCGAGCTCGTCTTCCACGCCGCTGCGTACAAGCACGTTCCGATGATGGAGCTGCAGGCGACCGAGGCCATCGTCAACAACGTCTACGGCACGATAAACGTCGCCCGGGCCGCCGGGGAGTACGGGGCCGAGAAGTTCGTCAACGTCTCGACCGACAAGGCCGTCAACCCGGCGAACGTGATGGGGGCGACCAAGCGCCTGGCGGAGATCATCGTGCGGGCGTTCTCCGAGGAGTACCCGGAGACGGTCTACGCCTCGGTGCGCTTCGGGAACGTCCTCGGGAGCCGGGGGTCGGTGGTGCCGACCTTCCGCCGGCAGATAGAGGCCGGGGGCCCCGTCACCGTCACCCATCCCGAGATGACCCGCTACTTCATGACCATCCCGGAGGCGGTCTCCCTGATCCTGCAGGCCGGGGCGATGGCCGACTCCTACGGCACCTACCTGCTCGAGATGGGCGAGCCGGTCAGGATAGTCGACCTTGCGCGCAAGATGATCGAGGTGATGGGCGCGGCGGGCGTGGAGATCCGCTACACCGGCCTGAGGCCGGGGGAGAAGATCCGGGAGGAACTCTCCGGGATCGACGAGCGCCGCGAACCCACGGACCACCCGATGGTCTTCAGGCTCTCATCGGAGGTGGTTCCCGAGGAGGACCCGCTCGCGCTCGCGGAGGAGATGGTCTTCTACGCCCGCGCCCAGGATGACCGCAGGGCGCTCGAGATCCTGCGCCGGCTGGTCCCCAACTACTCCACCGCGCGAGGATCGGAGCCTTCGCGGCAGGACACGGACAGCTGGTGGAGGGACGGCTCCTAGCCCTTCCTACGGGGAGCGGCGGAGCGTCCCTTGAAGCCCAGGTAGGTCAGGTAGATCCCTATGACCACCCCTATCACGACGAGCGTGAAGTGGACGGCCGGGGCGACCATCGTCCCTTCCCTGAGCTGCTGGTAGAAGGTGAACGCCCGGGTGCCCCAGACGAAGAGGGTGTAGAGTCCGATCGTGAGCAGAATGTTCGCGGTACGACGTGAGAGCATCATAGTACGGGAGATTTTAGCAGCAGCGACCGCTCTCTACCGTTCCCCGCCGGAGATGCGCCCGAGCGCGATCTCCTTCGCCGTCTCCCTTGGAGCCTCCGCGAGCAGCTCGACGCGCTCCAGGTTCTTGACGCTCCGGTAGCAGGGGCCGCCGAGGACGACCAGCCGCCACGGGCCGCCGCGCTCGGGCGTGATCTCTTCTCCGTTGTGCCGGGTCGCGACCATCGCCCGTTCGCCGGCCTCCTCGCGCCCGACGACGGCGGAGAACCCGCCCGAGCTCGCCCGGATGTACCCGCCCTCTATCTCTGGACCGGCGAGCGAGAGCACGTCCTCCAGCAGGTACCCCTCCCACCGCTCGTCCTTGCGGGTCCAGCCCTCCTCGCAGTGGAAGTCGCCCACGAGCTCCACCCGCCGCAGGGTGGAGAGCTCCCGCTCGCCCAGTATCCCCGGTCGTTCGACCAGACCACCGATCACGATGTCCCGCGTCATGTCTTCCCGAGCCCCCGCTCGAAGGCGTCCCAGGCGAGCGTGGCGCAGCGGATGCGGGAGGGGTACTGGATCACGCCCTTGAGGGCGTAGAGCTCCTCGCCTTCGGGGAACTCCTCCTCACCGGTCATCATCCGCTTGAAGCGCTTTATCTCCTGCTCTGCCTCCTCCCGGCTCTTACCTTTGAGCCGCTCGGTCATCATCGAGGCCGAGGCCTGCGAGATCGAACACCCCCGCCCGGTGAACCTGACATCGGCGAGCCTGTCCTCCTCGAAGGTGGCGTAGACGGTCACCTCGTCGCCGCAGAGTGGGTTCAGCAGGTGCTCGGTGAGCCCGGCACCTTCCAGCTCGCCCCGGTTGCGGGGGCGCCTGTAGTGGTCCATGATGATCTGGCCGTAGAGGTCGCGCATCATCTCAGGCGAACGCTCCGAAGAACTCGCGGGCCTTCTTCACCGCGCCGACGAACCTCCGTACCTCATCCTCCGTGTTGTAGAGGTAGAAGCTCGCCCGCGCGGTCGCCACGACGCCGAGGCGGCGCATGAGCGGCTGGCAGCAGTGGTGGCCGCTCCTTATCGCGATGCCTTCCTGGTCCAGAAGCTGCGCCAGGTCGTGCGGGTGCACGTCGGGCAGGCTGAACGCGAGGACCCCGGTGCGCTCCTCCCCGGGGCCGTAGATGACGGCGTCTTCGACCTCCGCGGAGAGCAGCTCGCAGGCGTAGCGCCCGAGCCTGCTCTCGTGCTCTCTTATCTCATCCATGCCGAGCTCCCGCAGATAGTCTACCGCTTCGCCGAGCCCCACGGCCTGCGCGATGTTCATCGTCCCGGCCTCGAACTTGTGCGGAATGTCGTTCCAGGTGGAGTGGTCGAGGTGCACCTCCCGGATCATCTCCCCGCCGCCCAGGAAGGGGTCCATCTCCTCGAGCAGCCCGGGACGGCTCCACAGGAACCCCACCCCCGTGGGACCGAGCATCTTGTGCCCGCTCGCGGCGAAGAAGTCGCAGCCGAGCTCTTCCACGTCCACCGGCAGGTGCGGCGCGCTCTGCGCCCCGTCGACGAGCAGGAGCGCTCCGTGTGCGTGGGCCATCCGCGCCAGGCGCTCGACGGGGTTGACGGTCGCGAGCACGTTCGAGGCGTGGGCGCAGCAGACGAGGCGGGTGCGCTCCCCGATGATGCGCTCTGCCTCCTCCATGTCGAGCGTTCCGTCCTCGCGTATCGGGATGAAACGCAGACGGGCTCCGGTCGCCCCCGCGGTGAGCTGCCAGGGGACGAGGTTCGAGTGGTGCTCGGCCTCGGTCAGGACTACCTCGTCGCCCTCGCGCAGGAACTTCCTCGCCCAGCCGTGGGCGACCAGGTTTATCGCCTCGGTCGTCCCGCGGGTGAAGACCAGCCCGCGTGCATCCGGCGCCCCGATGAAGCGGGCGACCTTCTCCCTCGCCCCCTCGTAGAGCGAGGTCGCCTCCTCAGCGAGGCGGTGCACACCACGCTTGGCATTGGCGTTGTGGTGGGTGTAGTAGTCCTCCAGCGCCGCGAGCACCTGGCGGGGTTTCTGGGAGGTCGCCGCGTTGTCCAGGTAGGCGAGGGGGTGACCGTTTACCTCGCGCGCGAGGATCGGGAAGTCCGAGCGGACCTTCTCCACGTCGTACACGGCTCTTACCTCCTGCGGCGGCGCCTCCCGCCGACCTTCACCCGCTCGGGGTTGAGCGCGACGTAGACGAAGCCGTCCTCGATCTTCACCTCGTGCTTGGGGACGGGCTTGACGGCGGGGAGGCTCTTCGCCTCCCCGGTCCGGACGTCGAAGACGGCCCCGTGCAGCGGGCACTTGATGCGGCCGCCCTCGAGCAGCTCGCCCTCGCTCAGGTGGGCGTACTGGTGGGTGCAGATGTCCTCGAAGGCGTGAAACTCGCCTTCGATGTTGCACAGGGCGACGGGCCTCTCCGCGACGGTGTAGCGCCGGATCTGCCCGGGCCCTATCTCTCCTGCGGCCGCCAGCTTGTGGAACTCCGCCATCCTAGGCCACACGCTCCCCGGCGCTGAGCCCGATCTTCTCCTCGATCACCCGGTCGAGCTTCTCCCGGACGCCCTCGAGCGGGACGCGGCTCGTCACCTCGCCGAAGAACCCGAAGACGACCAGCTTCTCCGCCTCCGCGCGCGGGACGCCGCGGCTCATCATGTAGAAGAGCTCCTCCTCGTCGACCTGCCCCGTCGTCGAGCCGTGCGAGCACTTGACGTCGTCGGCCTGTATCTCGAGCTTGGGCAGCGAGATCGCCATCGCGTCCTCGGTGCCCAGGATCAGGTTGCGGTTGGTCTGGTAGGCGTCGGTCTTCTGCGCGCCGGGCTCGACCCGGATCAGGCCGGAGAAGACCGTGAGCGCCTCGTCGCGCGCCGCGCCCTTGTAGAGCAGGTCGGAGTGGGCGTCGTGGGCGAGGTGGTCCTGCAGGGTGTGGTGGTCTATGACCTGGTTGGAGTCGGCGAAGTAGAGCCCGAGCATCTCCGAGTCGCTCCCCGGGGCGGCGAGGCCTGCCTCGACGTTGGTGCGCGAGAGGTCGGCCCCGAAGGAGACGACCAGGCTGTTGAGCGTGGCGTCGCGTCCGGTCTCTCCGCGGATGGTGTTGAAGTGCACCACGTTGCGCCCCCAGTTCTGCAGCGAGACGTAGCGCAGGCTGGCCCCCTCGCCGACGTAGAGCTCGACCGCACCGTTGGAGAGGGCGAGCTCGTCGTCCTCTCCGCCGGAGGAGGCGTACTCGTCGATGTAGGTGACGACGGCGCCCTCCTCGACGATGACCAGCGTGCGCGGCATGATCGATCCGGTCACGTCCAGCCAGCGGTAGCTCTGGATCGGGACCTCTATCTCGACGCCGCGCGGGACGTACAGGAACGACCCCCCGGAGAACAGCGCCGCCGAGAGCGAGGCGAACTTGTCGTAGTCGGCCGGGACGAGCCCGAAGAGCTTCTCCTCGAGCAGCTCCCCGTGCTCCCTGAGGGCGGTGTGCAGGTCGGTGAAGACGACGCCCTTCGCCGTGAGCTCCTCGTCAACCCGGCTCAGGGTGGTCTCGGAGTTGTGCTGCACGAGAAGGGCCGAGTTCTCTTCGCCCTCCCGGATCATGGTCTGTACGGCGTCGGGCAGATCCCCCTCGCGCTCCACGTCCGGGCTCGCGGCGTAGGGGACGAACGAGTTCAGGTCTATGTCCGAGACGTCGGTGTAGCGCCACTCCTCGTCGCGCAGCGTCGGCATCGGCGTCTTCTCGAAGAGGCGCCACGCCGCGAGCCGCTTCTCCGCCAGCCAGCGCGGCTCGTCCTTGTACGCCGAGAGCGCCTTCACCACCTCGACGCTCAGGCCCCTGCTCTTCAGAACCTCCGGCACGCCGTTCTCGCTCATCTTCCACCTCTCTTTGCGTTTGATACTTACGCCCGTCTCTCTCAGGAAACGGGGCGGACTCCCGGAGGGAGCCCGCCCCGAAAGCACGTTCTCTGCCGGACCGCGAGCCTCCCGGCCTCCTACCCGACCGAACCTTCCATCTCCAGCTGGATCAGACGGTTCAGCTCGATCGCGTACTCGAGCGGGAGCTCCTTGGCGATCGGCTCGATGAAGCCGTTGACGACCATCGCCATCGCCTCGTCCTCGGAGAGCCCGCGGCTCATCAGGTAGAAGAGCTGGTCCTCGCCGACCTTCGAGACCGAGGCCTCGTGCTCGGTCGTTACCTTCTTCTCCTCGATCTCGATGTACGGGTAGGTGTCGGTGCGGGCCTGCTCGTCGAGCAACAGGGCGTCGCACTCGACCCGGCTCTTGGAGTTGACCGCCCCGGGGTGTACCTTCAGGAGCCCCCGGTAGCTGGCCCTGCCCGTGCCCTTCGAGATCGACTTGGAGGTTATGCGGCTCGAGGTGTTCGGCGCGACGTGCACGACCTTGCCGCCGGTGTCCTGGTGCTGGCCGTCCCCGGCGTAGGCGACCGAGAGGATCTCGCCGCGCGCCCCCTCGCCCATCAGGTAGACCGCCGGGTACTTCATCGTGGTCTTCGAGCCCAGGTTGCCGTCGACCCACTCGATGGTCGCGTTCTCGTAGGCCACCCCACGCTTGGTCACCAGGTTGTAGGTGTTGTGCGACCAGTTCTGGATCGTCGAGTAGCGGATGCGCGCGCCCGGCTTGGCGATGAGCTCGACCACCGCCGAGTGCAGCGAGTTGGTCGTGTAGGTCGGGGCGGTGCACCCCTCGATGTAGTGGACGTAGGAGCCCTCGTCCGCGATTATGAGCGTCCGCTCGAACTGGCCCATGTTCTGGGCGTTGATCCGGAAGTACGCCTGCAGCGGGATGTCCACGTGCACGCCCTTGGGCACGTAGACGAACGACCCGCCGCTCCAGACCGCGCTGTTGAGCGAGGCGAACTTGTTGTCGTCGGGCGGGATGACCGTCCCGAAGTACTCGCGTACGAGGTCCTCGTGCTCGCGGAGGCCACCGTCCATGTCCAGGAAGATGACCCCCTGCTCCTCGAGCTCCTTCCTGAGCGAGTGGTAGACGACCTCAGACTCGTACTGCGCCCCGACACCGGCGAGCGACTCGCGCTCTGCCTGCGGGATGCCGAGCTTCTCGAAGGTGTTCTTTATCGTCTCGGGGACCTCGTCCCACGAGCGCCCCTGGTTCTCGACCGGCTTTATGTAGTAGTAGATGTCGTCGAAGTCGAGGTCGGAGAGGTCCGCACCCCACGTGGGCATCGGTTTCTCCAGGAACGACTCGAGCGCCTTGAGGCGAAACTCGAGCATCCACTGGGGCTCGCCCTTGTGCTTGGAGATCATCGCCACGACCTCGTGGTCTATCCCCTTGCGCGGGGTCTTGAAGAAGTACTCCTCCGGGTCGCGGAACCCGTACTTGTATTCGTCGAGACCGAGTTCGGTGATGCTCTTCTCTTCAGGCATCTTTCTCCTCCTTCAGCTCTGGGCCCCGGCGCCGAACTCCTGCCGGACCCAGTCGTAGCCCTTCTGCTCCAGCTCCTCGGCGAGCTCCTTGCCGCCGGAGGTGGCGATCCTGCCGTCGAGCATGACGTGTACGTAGTCGGGCTCGATGTAGCGCAGGATCCTCTGATAGTGCGTGATCACGATCGCCGAGAAGTCGGGGCCGCGCATGCTGTTGACCCCGTCGGACACGACCTGCAGCGCGTCTATGTCTAGCCCGGAGTCGGTCTCGTCCAGGATGGCGAGCTTGGGCTCGAGCATGAGCATCTGCAGGATCTCGTTGCGCTTCTTCTCGCCGCCGGAGAAGCCCTCGTTGAGATACCTCTCGGCGAAGCTCGAATCCATCTTCATGATCTTCATCTTCTCCTGCAGGAGCCGGTACATCTCCATCGGGGAGAGCTCCTGCTCCCTGACCGAGTTGACCGCCGTGCGCAGGAAGTTCGCTACGGAGACCCCCGGTACCTCGCTCGGATACTGGAACGCCAGAAACATCCCCAGCTTCGCCCGCTCGTCGGGCTCGAGCTCGAGCACGTCGTGCCCGTCGAAGGTCACAGACCCCTCGGTGACCTCGTAGCGGGGGTGCCCCATCAAAACACTCGCCAGCGTGCTCTTGCCCCCACCGTTCGGGCCCATTATGGCGTGGATCTCCCCGAGCCCTACCTCCAGATCGACGCCCTTGAGGATCTCCTTGCCTTCTATCCCGGCGTGCAGGTTCTCTATCTTTAGCATCTAACCCCCGCTGTGCTTTGACAAGCTTGCTACTCCAGAGCTATTTAATCACAGCACGCCCCGACCAACAACAACGCGTGACCTGCATCAAGAACACTTCCTGAAAGACCGGAAAATGCGCTTTTTAAAGCGCCTCTCGCCCTCAGTGGATGCCGGATGCCATATCACTGATAATGATTGTCGTTATCAGTAAATGCGGGGCGAGATTGTAACAGGCGGTGGGCTCTGAGGGGGTGTTATCGGGAACGATTCTCTGTATGTGCTCTTCGGGTGGGGGCTTTCCCGGCCGGGCGCATCCTGGTCGCGGCGAGGACCAGGAGGGTGTAGAGGAGGTCGAGGGCGAAGATGGCGAGGTAGAGGAAGGTGAGGAGGGGGGAGCCGCTGTAGTCGGTGGAGTAGAAGTAGAAGGCGAAGGAGGCTGCGGCCGTGCCGAAGAGCTTGCAGAGGGCTATCGGGAGGGATTGTCCGCGCAGCGAGCGGCGGTTGTAGAGCATGGCGATGAACAGGGCGGACATCATGAGGTTCTGGCCGAAGGCCGAGTAGGCGCCGTCGTAATCTCCGAAGGTGCGGCTCATGAGGATGATGGTGGGGAGGGCGATGGCGACCATCAGGGCGAAGGTGGCGTAGAAGAGGGGCCGGGAGAGGTCGGGGAACTCGCGGGGTCCGAAGCCGAGCGTCTGCAGCACGATGAGCAGGTCCAGGCAGAACCAGACTATGTTGACGGGGTGTTGGATCGAGTGCGGGGGGTAGACGAACGAGAAGACGAACTCCCAGGAGATGTTCGCGCCGAGGGCCGCGAGCGGCATCCCGTAGGTGCGGTCCAGGTATCCCTGGCGCAGGATGAGCAGGTAGGCGAGCGTCCACAGCGCTCCCGAGAGGAGCATCACCCCGTAGAACATGCGGGTATTTTAGGCAAACCCGCCCCGCGGGTGAAGGGGTGCTGCGCTTCTCTCTACCGGTCCTTCCCGGGCGGATCGCTCGGGTGAAGCACCGCGGACGAGGCGTACAGGGGTTCGTCTTTCGGCTCCGCCCTGCGTGAGAGGTATCCGAGGGCGAAGACCCTGCCGCCCACCGGCAGCGGCGCGACGCTCGTCACCCGGCCGACCTCTTCGCCGCGCTGGGTGATGGGGGCGCCGGTCTGCGGCGCATTCCCCTCTACTTCGAAGCGGTGCAGCGTCCTGTTGGGGTGTCCCCGGTAGTGCATCCGGGAGACGGTCTCCTGACCCGGGTAGCAGCCCTTCTCGAAGCTGACCGCCCGCCGCAGGAACGTGGGGCACTCGCCGGGGAAGTTCTCCGGGGTGAGATCCACGCCGAAGCGGGGGATGCCGGCGGAGATGCGGGCGGCCTCGTAGGCCCGTTCGTCCGCCACGACGGCCCCACGGTTCTCGAGGGCCCGGCGCACCCGCGCGAGCGCGCTGCGGGCGCCGATCAGGTCGTAGCCGGACACCGGGAGCTCCACCCGGACGGCGATGAGCCCCGGCTCCAGCGGGCGGCCCTCGTGCTCGGCCATCTCCGGGAGCCCGAGCAGGTCGCGGGAGTCCGGCCCGTAGAGGCCGAGGACCGACCAGCGCTCCTCGCCGGCGGAGAGGTCTTCGAGCCTCACGCGGGAGAACGGGGCGTAGCGCCCCAGGATCTCGCGCGCCGCGCCGCCCCCCGCGCTGCCCGTGACGACCAGCACCCCGCCCTCGCACCTGACGGCCCGCAGGTCCGTCTGGATGCGGCCCTTGGGGTTGAGAAGCGCCGCGTAGACCCCCCCGTTCTCCTCTTTGGGGAGGTTGCGCGTCAGGACGGCGTCGAGCATCCCGGCCGGGTCGCGCCCGGAGAGGCGCAGCACCGTCCAGCCCCCGAGGTCCACGATCGCCGTTTTCTCGAAGAGTGCCCGGTAGCCGCTATCTTTTGCGTCCGAGGTTCTCGCTCTCTCCATGGGGGTATTCTATGCCATCGAAGCCCAGCGACCACGAGGAGAGCCGATGGTGACGAGGAACGTCGTCCTGGACGTCGACGGGACGCTCATGGACACGAATTATCTGCACGTCGAGGCCTGGGCCCGGGCCTTCGAGGAGGTCGGGATGAGGATACCGCGGGCCGCCATACACAAACAGATAGGGCGTGGATCGGACCAGCTCATCGCCCGCTTCACGCAGGACGAGGGAGTGGCAGGGAGGGTCGACGAGCTGCACAGCGAACTCTACTCCGGGTTCCAGGAGTTCGGCTACCCCCTTCCCGGGGCGTCCGAGATGATCCAAACCCTCTCGGAGCGGGGCTACCAGGTGTGGTTCGTCACCAGCGCGAAGCCCGAGGAGCTCGAGCATCACCTGCGGGCGCTCGACGCCGGGGAACGTCTCTCCGGCGTGGTCTCATCCGGCGACGTCGAGCGGTCCAAGCCGGCCCCGGACATCTTCGAGCTCGCCCTCGAACGGGCCGGAGCCTCTCCGGAGGAGACCGTCGCGGTGGGGGACTCGGTGTGGGACGTCGAGGCCGCCGGGGCGGCGGGGATCCGGACGCTCGCCGTGCTTACCGGCGGCGCTTTCAGCGAGGCCGAGCTGCGCGAGGCGGGCGCCGCGGGGGTCTACCGCGACTGCGAGGCGTTGCTCGCGTCCGGATTCCCCAGGTAGCGGGTGCAGGCCTCCCGCGCGTCGGCGTACACGCGCACCAGGGGAAGCCCGGCCTCCCTGGAGAGCCTCTCGACGTCTTCGTGCTCGGGTGAGGCGATGAAATCCTCCCCGTCGATGCTCCCGACCTTCACCCGACAGCTCCCGTAGGGGAGGGTCACGCTCACGGTACGCCGCTCGGCGACGGTGCGGGAGACGGGATGGTGCCGGACGCCCAGGGTGCCCGTCTCGCGCATCGTGAGCCGCGCCAGCTTCTCGCTATCCGCGCCTCCGGCGAGGGCGCAGAGCTTGTACGCCCCGCGCCCCTTCTTCATCACGATCGGTTCGAGCCAGGCGTCGAGCGCCCCGGCCTCCAGCAGCCTCCCGACGGCGGAGCCGAGGATCTCCCCCGAAGCGTCGTCCACGTTGGCCTCGAGCAGCTCTATGTCCCCGGCGGGGCCTTCGAGCTGGCCGACCACCGCGCGCAGCAGGTTCGGCACCTCCTCGAAGCGGGCGCTCCCGGCACCGTAGCCGCAGGAGGAGAGCGTCATCGGCGGGGCGGCACCGGTGAAGCGTCCGCCGGTCAGCGAGACCATGAGCGCGGCCCCGGTCGGGGTGGTCATCTCGTGGGGAACCTCCTCCCACCTGATCCTCGCCCCGCGCAGTACTTCGAGCGTGGCCGGTCCGGGGGCGGGGAGGGGACCGTGGGCGCTGCGGGTGACGCCGCCCCCGAGGGGGAGCGGGGCGCAGCTCACCGAATCGGCCCCGAGCAGCTCCAGCGCCAGGCAGACCCCGACGATGTCCGCGATCGAATCCGACGCCCCCACCTCGTGGAAGGTGACCTCCTCGGGAGGAGTGCCGTGCACCTCGCCCTCGGCCTCGGCGAGCCTTGTGAAGGCGTCCATCGCCCGACCGACGACGCGGTCGGGGAGCCCGGAACCCTCGACCATGCGCCGGATGTCGCGCAGGGTGCGGTGGGCGTGCTCGGGAGGAGCATGAAAGTAGAGGTGCAGCGCCCGCACCCCGCTGATCTGCACCTCCTCGAGATGCAGCTCGAGCGAGAGCCCGAGGGCCTCGAGGCCGGACGAGACCTCCTCAGCGGGGGCTCCCGCCTGTATGAGGGCCGCGAGCGACATGTCACCCGCGGCCCCGCCGAAGGGCTGGAAGTGTACGTGGCTCAGAGAGCCTTACCTCGCCCCGTTCGACCGCCGCGCCGCACTCGCCATCAGCACCACCACGGCGACCAGGATCGCCGCCGGGACCGGGTCGCTGCGCACCGCGTCGGCGAGTATCGCGGGGTCGCGCTTCTCGCTCGCCTCGCGCGCCGCGAGCATCTGGCCCCGCGCCGAGGCCAGGGCCTTCTCCGCCCGCTGGCGCAGCTCTTTCTGCAGCCGACCGAGCAGCTTTCGCGCCCTCTGTCGCGCGTTCTCCTTGACCCGCTCGCCGACGACCTTCGGGTCCACGTGCTTGCGCAGATCCACGAGATCCCGGGTCATGCGGCTCCGGATCTCGAACATCTCCCTCTCTATGCGTTCAGGTATCTCGCTCACTTTTTGAGCTGCCCCTTCACCCAGTCGATGTTCTGACGCAGCGCCCGTATGGACCGGCGCGGCACCGGGTCGACCTTGCGCAGCGAGGCCGCACCCGCCCCGGCCAGTATCGCGCCGAGCACGAGCAGTATAACAGAGACTATAAGGAACGATAGCCACAAGGGGAGGGCGAGCGCGATCGCGTAGACCGCGGTGAAGCAGATGAAGATCGTGAACAGGAGCATGAAGGCCGCACCGGTGAGCAACAGCCCCAGGCTCATCCCAGCGCGCCTGCCGCTCGGGGCCAGCTCGGCCTTCGTCAGCTCCATCTGCTTGCTGACCAGCTCCTGCAACTGGGGTCGCAGGGCATCTATTATCTCCTTTATGCTGCGGTCCGAAGGCGGTGGACCTTCCTCCACCTCCCTCGAGACCTCGGCCACCCGCTCTCTCTGATCGGTCAACGTTTCTCCTTTCTTCGCCCGCATCTCGACACGTGCCGTAACGTAAATATAACTGCCGCAATGTTTCTCTGCCGTTCGATCACGTACGAGAGGTGCGTAGTTATCAACATAGCATAAAGGCGTTATCGGAACGCGTGATGTAATATGAGCATGGGTGTACAAGAAGGTTGGATTTCGGCTGCGGGTGTGGCCCATGGGTGGTTGCTCTCGTAGAGGAGGAGAGGTTGAAGCTACATGAGGCTTTAGAGATCAGAGCGGGAGACGTGGTCGCGTTCGCCGGGGCGGGAGGGAAGTCTGGGGCGATCATCGGCGTCTCCGCGGAGTTCGCCGGGGAGGGTGCCCGGGTTCTCGTGGTGCCGACGACCAAGATGTTCCTGGAGGAGGCGGCGAAGATAGGACCCGTACTGACCTCGGAGAACCTGAGCGAGCTCCGGGACCGCGTCGGGGAGGCCTTCGGGGTGTCGCGGGCGGTCGTCGCGGGCAGCACGCTGCTCTCGAAGGAGAGGGTGGGCGGCGTGGAGCCGTCCTGGGTGGACGAGCTGAGGACGCTAGCGGACGTCGTGCTGGTCGAGGCGGACGGCGCCAGGCGCCGTCTCATCAAAGGCACCGCGGAGCACGAGCCGGTCCTCCCTGGCTCCGTCACGCTCACCGTGGCCGTGGGCAACGTCGAGGCGCTCGGCAAGCCGGTCGACGAGCGCTACGTCCACCGGCCGGAGATCTTCTCCGAGCTCACCGGGGTCGGCGCCGGACACACCATAACCGCTTCCGCCTTCGCCCGGGCTCTGGCGCAGGGCTCGCTCGGCAGGGTCCCCGAGGGTTGCCGCAAGGCCGTGCTCATCACCGGGGTACGCCCCGGGCTCGTGATGTCCGACGCCTCCCTCATCGCGCGAGAGCTGTGGGGGATGGGCGTGAAGAACGTCGTCCTCACCTCCCTGCCGCAGGAGGAGCCCGTCCAGGTCTGGACCCTCTGAGACCTTCGTGCTTGAAGTCTCCATTCCCCGCCGCTATGTTGTTTCAGATGGGTACGACATTGCGCGCGGGGGGTGGAGCTTTGGTCCTGCCGGGGGTCGATCACGGGAGCGGGATCCCGATCTACCTGCAGATCGTCGAGCGTATCAGGCATGCGGTGGAGGTCGGGAGCTTCGAGGCGGGGCACCGGCTCCCGACCGTGCGCGCCCTGGCGAGGGAGCTGGGCGTCGCCCCGAACACCGTGGTCAGGGCCTACGGCGAGTTGCGACGGGAGGGGTTGATCGAGAGCCGCCCCGGGGTCGGGACGGTGGTCGCTGGCACCGCCGGGACGCGGGTCAGGGAGAGGCGGGTGCAGGACGTCTACCGGAGGGTGGGAGAGATCGTGCGCGACGCGGCGGGGCTCGGGATCACGGAAGACGAGCTCTGGGAACGCTTCGAGGCCGAGTTCGAGCGACTGCGTCGCGGGTAGGCTTGCAGGGTGAGGAGCGAGAAGGTGTTCGTAACGAGAGAAAGGGGGCTTGCGTGGGCGCGACCCGCCTCTTCGAGGGGCTCGCGGACCAGATAGCCGGGAAGTTCGGGGAGAGGATCACGGCGCTGCGCCGCGAGATACACCGCGAGCCGGAGCTCGGCTTCGAGACGGAAAGGACCGCACGGAAGGTGCTCTCGGCGCTCGAGGGACTCCCGCTCGAGGTGGAGAGCGGGGTGGCGAAGAACGGCGTCGTCGCGACGCTGGAGGGTAACGGGGAGGGCCCGGTCATCGTCCTGCGGGCCGACATGGACGCGCTTCCCATACGGGAGGAGACCGGGCTTCCGTTCGCCTCCGAGTTCGACGGGAAGATGCACGCCTGCGGGCACGACGCCCACACGGCGATGCTCTTCGGGGCGGCGCTGGCACTGTGCGAGGCCGGGTTGCGCCGGCACCTCGAGGGGAGCGTCAAGTTCGTCTTCCAGCCGGCCGAGGAAGGTGGCGGCGGGGGCAGGGTCATGGTCGAGGAGGGGGTGCTCGAGGGCGTCTCAGCGGCGTTCGCGCTGCACCTGTGGCCCGGGCTGCCGCTGGGGAGCGCTGCGACCAGACCCGGTCCGATCATGGCCGCCGCCGACGCCTTCGAGCTTCTCGTGGAGGGGAAGGGCACCCACGGCGCGATGCCGCATCTCGGGACCGATGCCGTCCTCGTGGCCTCGCAGATCGTCACCCTGTTGCAGAGCCTCGTCGCGCGCGAGGTGGACCCGACGGAACCCGCGGTGGTGACCGTGGGGCAGCTGGAGGCCGGTACCGCCTTCAACATCATCCCCGAGACCGCGCGTCTGAAGGGGACGGTGCGCACGCTCGACGAGGAGCTGCGCCGGGTCATGCCGCAGCGCATCGAGGAGCTCGCCCGCGGGGTGGCCCGCGGTATGAGGGGGGATGTGCGGCTCGACTACGAGTTCTCCTACCCGGTGACGCGCAACGATCCCGAGGCCGCCCGGCTGGCCCTCGACGTCGCCGGGAAGGTGCTCGGCGAGGGACGGGCGGTGGAGGCCGCGCGGCCAGCGATGGGGGCCGAGGACTTCGCGTTCATGCTCGAGGCCGTCCCCGGGGCGTACATCTGGCTCGGGGTCGGGGATGTCTCCGGGCTCCACACCCCGACCTTCTCCTTCGACGAGAGCGTGATGCCCGTGGGCTCCGCTCTGCTCGCCGCGCTCGCGCTCGAGGCGCTCTCTCAGAGAGGGCTTCCGGGGAGCGGGTAGGAACCCAGGGGCGCGCCGAACAGGACGAGCAGCGCCACGAGGGTGGCGAGAGGGATCAGGGCCCCGGCTGCGGCCCGCCGCCACCCGACCCCGAGGGTCTCACGGACGGCGAGGGTTACGACGCAGGCGCCGTACGGGAGGGCCAGCAGCGGCCCGTAGGGGACCCAGAGCACCACGCCTATGCCCGTCGAGTAGCACAGGGCGCGGAACAGCGGCCCCAGGCGGCCGGCCGAGGGAGTGCCGTCGAGCACGAACAGGACCAGCGTGGCGAAGGCCGCCACGAGCAGCGGACCGAGCACCGCGGAGACGGCGAGCCCGAGCAGCGGGGCGTACAGGAGCGCGTAACCGAACCCGCCGGCGAGGATGGACCTGAGGAAGGTGCCGAGCAGCAGGTTCAGGTAGAGCACGGCGGCCGCGAAGAGCGCGGGCCGCACGATGCCGCCTTCGGGGTCGAGCCTGCGAAAGAAACGTCTCGGGGCGAGCCACACCTCCCTGAGGGCACCCCAGAACCCTTCCGGAGAGGGTGGGTACGGCGCTCCGTAACCCGGGGACACGGTGTCTGACCGGTCAGGGTCCTACCCGACCGTAGACGTCCTCGAGCCGGACGATGTCCTCCTCGTCGAAGACGCCGAAGGAGATCTCGAGGATCCTGACCGGGGAGTCCCCGACGCAGGCCAGGCGATGGATCGTGCCGCGCGGTATGAAGAGCTTCTCCTCGGGGTCGGGGTAGAGCGTCTTGTCGCCGAGCTCCACCTTGGCCCCCGGATCGAGGATCACCCACAGCTCGTCCCGCCGGTCGTGGTACTGGCGGGAGAGTATTCCACCGGGGGCCACCGTGATGATCTTGACGGTGCACGGGAGGTTGTGGGTGTACTGCTCGAACTTGCCCCACGGTTTGTCTACTTTTATGGATTGTGGTCTCTGGTCCAAGGTCACCTCTCCTCTCGCGGGCTATTAGTGTAGACCATATGGGGGGCCTTGGAAATGTCCCCGGGAAACCTCTAGCATGCGGGCCCTGGCCTGCAGGCGGAAAGAGCGAGGAAGTTTGGGTGGGAGAAGACGCCGGAGGATGGGCTACGGGCGGAGGAGGCGCGCCGGGGCTCTGATCTCCGGGATGGTGGTCGTCTTGTTCGCGGCGGTGTTCATCGGGGTGCGTGCGCCCTCCACCGGCTCACCCGGTGGGTCGTCGTCCCGCGTCGACGGCGGGACCGCGGCTTCGGGGGGACACCAGGCCCGGAAGAGCGCTCCCCGGAAGGAGCCCTACGAGGCTATCTCCCCACCCCGGGGTGCCGTACCGCCCTCGGACGGAACTCTCGCTGAGAAGGTCTTGAAGATGGAGAGCGTGCCGCTCACCTGGCGGACCTCCGGGGACGGCGGTCACGTGATAGAGCGCAGCGTACCCCTCGGGCGTACGCTGCATGCCGGGGCCAGGGATACCTCCGGAGGTCCGCTCGAGGGCCACCGGCTCGTGATGTACTACGGCAGCCCCCTCTCGGACCAGATGGGCATCCTGGGCGAGTACCCCCCGAAGGAGATGATGCGGCGTCTGAAGGCGCAGGCCAGAGCGTATTCGAAGGCCGACCCCCGGCATCCCGCCATCCCGGTCGTGGAGCTCATAGCCTCCGTGGCTCAACGCGATCCCGGTCCTGGCGGGCTCTACGTCTCGCGCCTCGACCCGAAGGTGATACGCCGCTACGCCACCCTGGCGAAGGAGAACCACGCCCTCCTGATGCTCGACGTGCAGCTCGGGCGCGACTCGGTGATGGACGAGGTCAAGGCGCTCGCGCCGTTCTTGAAGCTTCCCTACGTTGAGCTCGCCATAGACACCGAGTACCACGTGGGGCCGGGCGAGGTGCCCGGGCGGGACCTCGGGAGCGTCGACGGCTCCGAGATCGAGCAGGCCGTGCGCTACGTGGACCGCCTCGTCCGCAGGAACGACCTCCCGGCCAAGGTGGTGCTCGTGCACCAGTTCCAGAGCGGGGTGGTGAGGAACGTCGGGCTCGTAAAGCCCACCCGCCACGTCGAGGTGGTCCTCAACGCGGATGGGTTCGGGGTGCCCAGGGACAAGCTCGCCAAGTACCGGATGCTCGTCCGGACCCGCCCGGTTCAGTACGGGGGCTTCAAGCTCTTCTACCGGCAGGACAGGCCGCTCCTCTCTCCCACGGAGGTGGTCAGGATGGACCCCGCGCCGGCGGTCGTCGACTACCAGTAGGAGGCCGGGGCTGGCTACGCCCCGCCCGGCACGGACTCCCTCGCTAAACCCCGCCCCCGTTCCGACCGATAACAGGCGTGTGGCGGGCAGGGACAGGCAGGGAGGGGACGGATACCGCGCACTCTTCGAGCGGCTGGCGGAAGCCGCCCTGGTGATCGACCCGGAGAGTGGGGCGGTGCTGGCCGCCAACGCCCGGGCCCGCGAACTTTACGGTCTCCGCGGCGGTGCTTCGCTCTCGCGGCTCTCGGACCGGCCCGACGAAGAGAGGCGGCAGCTGCTGCGGGCCCTGCGTGGGCCGCTGGGCTACGAGGCGGTGCACCGCGGGGAGGACGGCGAGAGGTTCATCGCCGAGACCAGCGCGTCTCCGGTGGACTGGAGAGGGGTTCGTGCGGTCGTCTGCCTCGTGCGCGAGGTCACAGGACGCCGCCGGATGGAGATGGATCTGCGGAGGACGGAGCGCAGGTACCGCAGCCTGGTCGAGGAGACCCCCGGCGTGGTCTTCTACGTGGACGACGCGGGGGGTCTCGAACCCCGGCCGTACATGAGCCCGTACGCCGAGAAGATGCTCGGTTTCTCCCCCGAGGAATGGCTGGCCGACGAGAACCTCTTCCTCAAGCTCCTGCACCCCGAAGACCGGGAGAGGGTCCTCACCGCGTCGGTGCGCTCCCGGATGACGGGGGAGCCGGTCGAGATCGAGTACCGGATGATCTCGCGCGACGGGCGGGTCGTCTGGGTGCGCGACGCGAGCGCTCCGGTCGAGGAGGACGGCGGGGTGCGCTGGCAGGGGGTCATGGTCGAGTTGACAGCCCTCCGGGAAGAGCGGCCCTTCGGGGAGCCCCCCCGCGACCCGCTGACCGGGCTCCCGGGCAGGGAGATCTTCCTCGACCGGCTCTCGCGGGCGTTGCTGCACCGCGCCGGCAGCGGGCTTCCGGCCGTTTTCCACCTCGACCTGGACGGGTTCCGGCTCGCCGGAGACGCTCTGGGAGAAGAAGGGAGCGGAGCCCTGCTGCGCGCCGCCGGACGGCGGATCTCCTCTTCGGTGCGGGAGACGGACACCGTGGCCCGGCTCGGGGAGGATGAGTTCGCCGTCCTGATCGAGGATGTGCGTGACGCCGCCGACGCCGCGCGCCTCGCCCGGAAGCTCGAGCGGGAGATCCGACACCCCTTCACCGTGGAGGGTGCCGACGTGCTCCTGAGCGCGAGCATCGGCGTCTCGCTCGGCAGGACGGGCGTCTCCCCGCAGGAGATGTTGCTCGAGGCGGAGGCTGCCTCCTCCGGTGTCAAAGCCCGGGGTGGGGCGGCGTGCGGGTTCTTCGATGCGGAAGAGGAGGCGCGCGCCTTCGAGCGTCTGGCGCTGGAGTCGGACCTGCGGCTTGCCCTCGACCGCGGGGAGGTGGAGCTCCTGTTCCGGCCGAGGGTGAGCCTGCGGGACGGGATCCTGCGGGTCGTCGGCGCCGAGGCCTTCCCGAGCTGGGAGCACCCCGAGCACGGCAGGCTGACGCCGGGAGAGTTGTTCGAGGTCGCCGGGACGGCCGGCCTCGAGGAGGATCTGAGGAGGATGGTCCTCGAAGAGGCGTGCCGGAGGGCCGTGCTCTGGGCGGGGAGAGGCGCCACGCCCTTCGTGGGGGTCGCGCTCTCCGGTCGCATGGTCCCCGGGCTCGTCGGCCTCCTCGCCCGGCTGCTGCAGGGAGGCGGGCTCGACCCGCGGACGCTGGTTTTGCAGATCCCGGAGGCGGCCCTGGTGAGCGCGCCGAACGGGATGGAGCGCTCGCTCGCGCACCTCAAGCGGCTCGGTGTCGGGCTGGAGATATGCGGTTTCGGGGTGGGCGGTCTGCCGCTCTCGCACCTCGGGAAGTTGCCGGCTGACTCGGTGAAGATCGACCGCTCGCTGGTAGAGGGGCTTGAGTCCGACGCCTCCTGCCGGGCGGCCGTGGGGTCCGCGGTGGCGCTGGCGCGGGCCCTCGAGGTCGAGCCGGTGGCCGACGGGGTCGAGCGGGGCGGACAGGTCGAAGCGCTGCGGGTCCTCGGCTGCACCACGCTGCAGGGGAACCTCTTCGCCGGGCTCCTGCCGGCGTGGCGTCTGGACGAGATGCTCGCCCCCGGCGGGAGCCGCTAGTCTCCCTTCGAGAGCCGGTTCCCCCCGTCGGCGTGGCGCGCCGCGACGAAGAGCAGATCCGAGGTTCTGTTGATCACCCGCAGGGCCTGCGGGTGGGCCTCGGCGTAACCGGCGGCGACGAGGCTCCTCTCCGCCCGGCGCACCACCGATCGGGCCACGTCTACGAGCGCACCGAGGCGGCTCTCCCCCGGTACGACGAACTCGCGCGGGATCTCCGTCCGCTCCCTCCACTGCGCCAGGGCGTCCTGCACGTACTCGAGGTCGCTCTCGCCGACCGTGTTCTCCTCGTTCGGCATGGCGACGTCGCCCATGATGCGGTAGAGGAGCCGCTGCAGGGAGAGCAACAGCGCCGCCAGCTCCCCCTCCCCGGCCTCGGCGCGGGCGAGCCCGAGTAAGGAGCTCGCCTCGTCTATATCCCCGAGCACCCTTATGCGCGGATCGTCCTTGCGCAGACGTCCCGCCCCGAGCAGGGTCGTCGTGCCGTCGTCTCCTCTGCCGGTCGAGACCGGCGGGTTGTCCTTCTCGCCCATCAGGCTCTCCTTCCGCGCTCTCCGAAGGTGGCATCGTTCCCCTTCCACGGCCTTTCGACGCGTAATCTAGCATCCTCTGGGTTAGAATCATCGTTCGTGAAGGTCTTCTTGAGGTTCCCGCTCGATTCCGGAGGCCCGCTCGGCCGGGCGAGGGAGGTCGCGGCGGGGCACCCGGGTTGCCGCATCGAGGGGGAGCGGGTCGGGGTGGAGCTGGACCTCCCCGCCGACTGGCGTACCCTCCATGAGCTCTCGGTCCTGCTGCGCGGCGAGGGACGGGTGGAGTACGCGGTGGATGGCCGGGCCGTGAGGGGTGAGGAACTGTTCGCAGGGATGCGGTGCTTCTTCAGGAAGGAGCGCTCGGGGAGCCCGGCGCGGGAGTGGTGCACGCCGCGCTCCCTCTCAGAGAGGCAGCTCTTCCCCTGCCGGCAGATCCACGTCTACGACAACCCGCGCAGGACGCCGAACTCCTGGTACTCGTTCGGCAGGATGGGGGAGGATGGCGTCTTCCGGGTGGACAAGGAGGCCATGGCGGCCCGGGTCGTCTCCGACCTGGGCGCCTACGCGCACTGCCCGATCCTCGACCTCGACGGCATCGCGGAGACGATGGCCCGCCTGCCCGACGAGATAGACCCCTCGCGCGAGGCGGGCTGGAGCTACCGGGAGGACGGTCCACTCTCCGAGTGGGGGGTGACGCGGAGCGGGGAGCGGGAGGAAGAGCCGGAGGAGGGCGAGAGCCTCTTCGAGCGTCTGGCGAAGAGCGTCCGCAGCAGGGGAGCGGGGGTCGCGGCGGCGGGCGGCGACGCTCCCGGGAGCCGCAGCATCCCTGCCACCCGTTACGAGGACGTGGGTGGCCTCGACGAGACGGTGGCGCTGGTGAGGGAGGCCGTGGAGCTGCCGATGACCCACCCGGAGATCTTCCGGAGGCTGGGGATAAGGCCGCACAGGGGTATCATCTTCCACGGTCCACCGGGCACCGGCAAGACGCTTCTGGCGCGGGCGGTCGCGCACGAGTGCGGGGCGCACTTCATCGCGGTCTCCGGGCCCGAGATCCTGAGCCGCTTCTGGGGCCAGAGCGAGGCGAAGCTCCGGGCCATCTTCGCCGAGGCGAGGGCGAAGGCCCCCTCGATCATCCTCTTCGACGAGATCGACTCCTTCGCCTCCGCGCGCGAGGCGATGAGCGAGAGCTTCGAGGCGACGCTCGTCTCCCAGCTCCTCTCGCTGATGGACGGGCTGGGCGAGCCCGGGCGGGTCTGCGTGATCGCCACCACCAACCGCCTCGACGCGATAGACCCCGCCCTCCGCCGCCCCGGTCGTTTCGACCACGAGATCGAGGTCGGACTGCCCGACGAAGCCGGACGGCGCCGGATCTTCGAGATACACGTCCGCCGGATGCCCACCGACCCCACCCTCGACCTCGACGAGCTGGCCCGCCTCACCCGCGGCTACTCCGGCGCGGACATCGAGGCGCTCTGCCGGGAGGCGGCGCTCGCCTGCATGCGCCGCACCATAGACCTGCGCTCCCTCGAGCGTCGTATCCCCCCGCACCGGCTCGACTCGCTCCGGGTCACCACCTACGACTTCCGCACCGCGATGAAGCGGGTGCGCCCGAGCGTCGGGCGCTGAGCGCTGTGCTAGGCTTTCAAACTGGCACGAACAGGAGACATCCACGGAAGGAGGAGGGATGGAGTACCGCAGGCTGGGGCGCTCGGGGCTCATGGTCTCGACGCTCGCGCTCGGCACGATGACCTTCGGCGGGAAGGGCGGCTTCAAGGCCGTCGGCTCCACCGACGTCAAAGCGGCCACCCGCCAGGTGGATATGTGCCTGGACGCCGGCGTGAACCTCTTCGACACCGCGAACATCTACTCCGCGGGTGAGTCGGAGGAGATCCTCGGCAAGGCCATAGCCGGCAAGCGTGACAGGCTGCTGCTCGCGACCAAGGCCCGCATGCGCACCGGCGAAGGGCCCAACGACTCCGGGCTCTCCCGCCACCACCTCATCCGGGAGTGCGAGGCCAGCCTCAGGCGCCTCGGCACCGACTACATAGACCTCTACCAGGTGCACGAGTGGGACGGCCTCACCCCGCTCGAGGAGACGCTCGAGGCCCTGGACACCCTGGTCAAGTCCGGCAAGGTGCGCTACGTCGGCTGCTCGAACTACGCGGGCTGGCAGCTGATGAAGGCGCTCGGGATCTCCGAACACCTCGGCTACGAGCGCTTCGTGAGCCAGCAGATCTACTACTCCCTCGAATCGCGCGACGCCGAGTACGAGAACGTGCCCATAGCCATAGACCAGGACTGCTCGATCCTGGTGTGGAGCCCGCTCGCCGGCGGCCTCCTCTCGGGCAAGTACCGCCGGGGACAGGACGCGAAGGAGGGCCGCCACCTCGCCGGCTGGGACGAACCCCCGGTGCGCGACGAGGAGAAACTCTACGATACGATAGAGACCCTGGTCGAGATCGCCGGAAACCACGGTGTCTCCGCCGCCCAGGTCGCGCTGGCCTGGCTTTTGGGCCGTCCCGGCGTCGCCTCCGTGATAATAGGGGCGCGCACCGACGAACAGCTCGCGGACAACCTGAAGGCCGCGGACCTCGAGCTCACCGCAGAGGAGCGCGCCCGCCTCGACGAGGTGAGCGCCCCGCCGCTCATCTACCCGTTCTGGCACCAGCTCAAGACGGCCTCCGACCGGCTCGGCCCGGCGGACATGCCGCTCCTCGCTTCGCACCTCGAAAAGCGGGGCTAGCCCTCCTCCCCGCCCCGCGTACGCCGCCGGGCGCCCTTCCCGCCCCCCACGGCCGGGACGCGCCCGGTGGCCCGCGCCAGCCCGAACGGCGGCATGTTGGCGTAGACGGCCTCGTAGCGCCCGTCTTCTACCGCATACGCCTCGTGCCAGACGCCGACCACCCCGCTCTTCCTGACCTCCCGGTTGAACTTTCTCCAGGCCGGCAGGTGTACGTCCTCCGGATCACGCGCGAAGCGCTCCAGATCCTCCCGCGAACGCCAGTACTGGACCACCGCCACCCCCCGCCAATAGAAAAAGGTCTCCGCCCCGAAGAAGCCTCTCCCCCGGTGCCCGCGGAGCTCCCGTAACACGCCCCGCAGCGCCCTCAATACCGGGAGCCACCTCCCGACGGCACGGAGCCTGTTCACCCTGATCCCGAAGATGAACACCGCGAACGAACCCTCCATGCCAGCCGTGAACCTTCCCCGCTCCATGCACGGACCTCCCGACCTCCTCTCGCCAGCTTCCCTAACCATAACCCTTCCTTCACCACCCCGCCCCATTTCGCAAACGACTTGCAAAATGTTGTTTCGGGGCTATACTGCCCGGTGGCGAGAAGCTTTTCGAGAGGGAGGTTTTAAGGTTGGCACGACCGGCGCACACGAAGGAAGCGGTGGAGAGGCTCGTGGGCTCTTCGGGGAGGCACGACTGGTCTGTGGAGGATGTTGCGCGGGCGCTTGGTGGGGGGGTGGATTTCTCGACGGTATGGCGGGCGATGCGGCGGCTGGAGGAGGAGGGGGTATTGAGGCGGGTGGAGTTCGGGGATGGGAAGGCGCGCTACGAGGCGGCCCGCGGGCACCACGAGCACGTCAGGTGTGAGCGGTGCGGGACGATTTCCGCCGTCGAGGGGTGCATCGTCGGCGGGTGTGAGAAGAGGGTCGAGGAGGCGACGGGGTTTCGGGTCTTCGGGCACGAGTTGCTCTTCACCGGCCTCTGTCCCCGTTGTTCGGGGGAGGGAGCATGAACGGGGCGACGATAGCCACGCTCGTGTTTTCGTCGGTGACGTTCTTCTCGACGATGGCCGGGGGGATAGCGGCGCTGCGCTGGCCGGGACGCCGGCAGGTTTTGATGGCTCTAGCCGGGGGCGTGGTGCTCGGGGCGGCGTTCTTCGACCTGTTGCCGGATGCGGTGAGCCGGGCCTCTGAGCTCGGGATGCAGCCGGTGGTGCCGCTCGGGGCTGCGCTCGCCGGGTACCTTGCGTTCAGGGTGATGGAGCACTCCGCGGGGCACCACGAGAAAGGTGGAGGGACGGCCGGGCTCGTCGGAGCCGGTGGTTTCGTGGTGCACAGCTTCTTCGACGGGCTCGCCATCGGGCTCGGGTTCGAGGTCAGCATGAGCGTGGGGGTGCTGGTCGCGCTCGCGGTCATCGGGCACGATTTCTCCGACGGGCTTGACACCGTCTCCTACATGGTCGCCCACGGCCAGCCGGTGAAGCGGTCCGTGGGGATGCTCGTGGCGGACGCGCTCACCCCGCTCGTCGGGGCGGTCGTGGCGATGGTGCTGCCGGTTCCGGGCGTGGTGTTCCCGGTGGCGATAGGGTTCTTCTCCGGGCTCTTCATCTTCGCCGCGACGGGGAGGCTGCTGCCGCTCGCTGCGCCGCTCGGGTTCCGGAGGAGCACGCTGCTCGCGCTCGGGGGGGTGTTGTTCATGTTCCTGATCAGCCGCCTCGCCTGATCCGGTTACAATCCCTTCGGAGTCGAGCGGAAGGGAGGATGGCTTTGGAGGTGAGGACGGTCGCCGGGGAGGATCTCGAGACCCTCTCCCGGTTGCTCGCGCTCGCGTTCGGGAACGACGTCGGGCGCTGGAGGGACTACTTCGACCCCGGGAAGAACCCCCGGGTGGATCCCGAGAGCGTCTACGTGCTGGAGGAAGACGGGGAGGTGCGGGCGACGGCGACCGTGCTCCCGCTCGAGGCCTATGTTGAGGGGAGGGCGGTGCCGGTGGGCGGGGTCGCCGCGGTGGCCGCCCACCCGGCGTACCGGAGGCGGGGTTACGCCGGGGAGCTCGTGCGCGAGGCGCTGCGCCGGATGCGCGCGGGAGGTGTTTCGCTCTCGATGCTCTGGCCCTTCGCCCACGCCTTCTACCGCTCCTTCGGCTACGAGCTCGCGGGCGAGGCCATCGAGTACCGGCTGGAGCCGGGGAAGCTGCCGACGTCTCCGGAGCAGCGGAACGTGCGGGCCTGCTGCGAGGAGGACCTGGTGCGGATGATGGGGTTGCACGAGGAGGCGGCCGCCCGCCACCGGCTCTGCGTGCGCCGCGGCCGGGCGTACTGGGAGAGGCTTCTGGGGCGGGAGGAGGTCGAGGCCGCCGTCTACGAGCAGGGCGACGAGCTGGAGGGGTACATGCTCTACGAGACGAGCCCCTTCGAGCCCGCCCGGGAGCCGCGCCGGACGATGCGGGTGCGCGAGCTCGTCTGGCGGACACCCCAGGCCCTGGCCGGGCTCCTCTCGCTCCCCGCCTCGCTCGACCCGGAGGTCTTCGGCGTCAGGATGTGGAGCCCGCGCGGGGAGCCGCTGCACCCCTACCTGAGGAGCTCATACGTCGAGGCGCGGGTGAGCCCCGAGCAGATGCTCCGGATCGTCGACGTGCGCGGCGCCCTGGATCTCTTGCGGCCCCGGGGATCACGGTCGCTCGCGCTCGACGTCCGAGATGAGCTCTTTCCGGAGAACGAGGGGGAGCACGTCGTGGGGGAGGGGGAGATCGCCGGGCGCGTCACGCTCGACGTGCGGCGGCTAGCGCAGCTCTACGCCGGGTATTTGCCCGCGCGCGATCTCGCCCGGCGCGGGCTCATCGAGCCCGACACGGAGCGGGCGCTGGAGGTTCTCGAGGAGATCTTCCCGGTGCGGGACCCGTGGGTCTTCCGCCCGGACCACTTCTAGCGCGCGATCTTCTCCAGGGTGCGGCCCGTCGAGCGGGGGCCGAGGATGCCCACGTCCAGGCAGAGGATCCCCAGGATCACGGCCGAGCCGATGAACGTCGCCGCCGGGCCGTAGGCCGCCAGGAAAGGAACGGCGACGAACGGCAGGACGGCGCTCGTCAGGCGGCTCAGGCTGTACGCCGTGCCGACGGCCGTGCCGCGCATGCGGGTCGGGAAGATCTCCGCCTGGTAGATGTGGAAGGCGTTGGAGAAGAGGTTGCTCACCGCGGTGAGCAGGAACCCGGATAAGACGATCACGGGCACCGAGGAGGCGAAGCCGAAGACCATCCCGAGGATCGCCATCAGGATCGCCGAACCGACGATGATCCACTTGCGCTCGAAACGCTCGACGACGGGCACCGAGACCATCGAGCCTATCGGGTAGCCGAGGAAGATGAGCGCGGTGTACCCGAGCGTCTCGACGATGTCGAAGCCCTTGTCGGTGAGGACTATCGGGGCGAGCGAGCCGAAGCCGTAGTAACCGACGGTCTGCAGGATCTGGAAGACGAAGAGCATCACCGTACGCCGGGCGTAGCCCTCATCGAAGATCTCCCGGAAGGTCGCCTCGCGCTGGGGCTCGACCGGGGCGGGCTCGGGCGCAGGCAGCTCGTCGATGCCGCGCTCGCGGCGGGCCGCTTCCTCCATCCGGCGCATCGCCGCCTCGGCCTCCAGCGGACGGCCCTTTATCTCGTACCACCGCGGCGACTCCGGGAGGCTGCGGCGCATGAACCAGACGATGAACGCCCCGAGCGAGCCGAAGACGAAGAGCCACCGCCAGCCGGCGATCCCGCCCAGGTCGTTCGGGGCGAGAAGCCGACCGGCGAGCCCGGCGACCGGCACCCCGAAGAAGCCTATGGTGTAGGCGAGCGCGGTGAACCGGCCGCGCACCCGGCGCGGGACCATCTCGCCCATGTAGATGTCGGTCATCGGGAGCGTCGCCCCGAGCCCGAGGCCGCCGAGGAAGCGGAAGATCAGGATAAGGGCCAGCGAGGGCGCGAACGCGGCGGCGAGCGAGAAGATCGAGTAGATCAGGAGGTCCACCTGGTACATCGCCCGCCGCCCGACGTAGTCCGAGACGATCCCGAGCACGCTCGCCCCGAAGAACATCCCGACGAAGCCCGAGCCGATGACGAGCGCCTTGCCCGTGGTTCCCAGGTTGAAGGTGTCCGCGAGCACCGCCGCCAGGACCCCGCCGAGGAAGATGTCGTAGAGGTCGAAGAAGGTGCCTACACCGAGCACGGCGATGAGCCTGCGGTGCATCGAGTAGACCGGCAGTCGGTCCAGGCGCGAGGCTATCGTGATCCGGGTTCCCTGCGTCCGCACCCTCCTCCCCGTGAAAAGGTCTCACACGGGCCGGAATATACACGCCCGTCCGCCGGGATCGCAAATATAATTGGCCGGTACCCTGCTTATTACAGGCGAGATCAGGGAGGGGCATGAAGACCACCGGCACTCTCGGCTACGCGGCGATGTTCGAGCAGTTCCACCCGACGGACCTCCTGAGGTGGTCGAAACAGGCGGAGGAGGCCGGGTTCACCTCGGTGATGGCCTCCGACCACTTCCACCCCTGGACCCCGGAGCAGGGGCAGAGCGCGTTCGTGTGGAGCTGGCTCGGGGCGCTCGGGGCGACGACTTCTTTGCGCTTCGGGACCGGGGTGACACCGCCCGGCTTCCGCTACCACCCGGCGGTGATCGCGCAGGCCGCGGCCACGCTGGAGGCGATGTACCCCGGACGCTTCTGGCTCGGGCTGGGAGCCGGTGAGGCCCTGAACGAGCACGTCGTCGGGCGCTACTGGCCCGAGGCCCCGACCCGCCTGCGCATCCTGATGGAGTCGATCGAGGTGATAAGGCGGCTCTTCTCGGGGAAGGTGGTCAAGTACCAGGGGGAGCACATAAAGCTCGAGAGCGCGAGGCTCTACACCCTGCCGGAGAGCCCGCCCCCGATCTACGTCGCCACCGCCGGGCCCGTCATGAGCAGGCGCACCGGGAGGTTGTGCGACGGGATCATCACCGTCGGCGCCCCGGACGAGAAGATAAGGATGCTCATGGAGCGCTTCGAGGAGGGGGCGCGACAGGAGGACAAGGACCCCTCCGAGATGCCGCGCATCCTGCAGCTCCACGTCTCCTACGCGAAGAGCCAGAGAGAGGCCGAGGAGAACGCCCTCAAAGAGTGGCCCAACGGCGGGATGCCCTTCCCCAAAGCCGACATCAGAAACCCCGAGGACTTCGCCGCGATGGCCAGGCAGGTCAGGATAGAGGATTTCGCGAACCGCGTGCTGATCTCCGCCGACCCCGACGAGCACCTGGAGCACATCCAGCACTACGTGGACCTGGGCTTCGACGAGGTCTACGTGCACAACGTCGGGCGTAACCAGGAGGAGTTCATCCGCGTCTACGGGGAGCGGGTGATCCCGAAGCTCCGCTGGCCGGGGGCGGCCTAGCTTGGGCTGGAAGAGGGGGAGCTTCCTCGGGGTCCTTATGGTCGCGGTCGGGGCGGCGTTCTGGGGCACCGACGGGGTGCTGCGGGTGCCGCTCCTTAAGTACATGTCGCCGACGGCGATCGTCTTCTCCGAGCACCTGTTTCTGGCCGCCTACTCGGTCCCGGCGGTCGCGCTCGGCTGGCGGGCGTTCCGCGGCTTCCGGGCGCTGCACTGGCTCGCGCTGTTTACCATAGGCTGGGGAGGCTCGGCGCTCGCCACGCTGATGTTCACCGAGGCGTTCGCACTCGGGAACCCGACCGCCGCGATCCTGCTGCAGAAGACCCAGCCTCTCTTCGCGATAACCCTCTCCTCGCTGCTCCTGCGCGAGCGGCTCGGCTGGCGCTACTGGGGGTGCTTCGTCGTCGCGATGGCCGGGGCGTACCTGATCTCCTTCTCCGACCTCTCGCCGTTCGGGAAGCTCGGAAGCGGTGCGCTACTCTCATCGCTCTTCGCGCTCGGGGCGGCGTTTCTCTGGGGCTCCTCGACGGTCATGGGCCGCTTCGTGCTGCGGGATCTCCCCTTCCACACCCTCACCGGGGCCCGTCTCCTGAGTGCGCTGCCGCTGCTCGGGGTGATCGTGCTCTGGCAGGGGAGGATGGGCGGCGTCGGGGAGGGGATCGCCGCACACCCCCTGCGGGTGGCGCTGCTCGCCCTGATCCCGGGGCTCATCGCCCTCCTGCTCTATTACCGGGGCCTGACCTCCACCCGCGCCTCCTACGCCACCCTCGCCGAGCTCGCCTTCCCCGCGACCGCGGTGGTCCTCAACTGGGTCGTGCTCGGGGTGGGCGTCACACCCAACCAGATCGCGGGCTTCCTCCTCCTTTGGGCTTCGGTCTTCGTGCTCGGACGCCTCAGCGCCCGCTCCCCCGAACCCGAGACTCCCTCCCCGGTGGTGCAGGATTCCGCGCCGGCCAGATGCCGCTGATGGGGCCCGCCCGGAGTCCGGAGCGGAAGGCCCGTGGCTGAGGAGATCTGCTACCTCCCGGCACGTGAGATGGCCCGCATGATCCGGGAGCGCGAGCTCTCCGCCGTGGAGGTCGTCGAGGCCCACCTCCGGCGCATCGAGGAGACGAACCCGAGGGTGAACGCCATCGTCACCCTGGTGCCGGAGCGGGCCGTCGAGGAGGCGCGCGAGGCCGACCGGAGGCTTGCCCGGGGCGGGGAGATCGGGATCCTGCACGGGCTCCCGGTGGTGCACAAGGATCTCGTTACCACCAGGGGCATCCGCACGACCTTCGGCTCTCCGGCCTTCAGAGACTTCGTCCCGGAGGACGATGCGCTCATCGTCGAGCGCCTGAAGAGAGCCGGCGCGATAACCCTGGGCAAGAGCAACACCCCCGAGTTCGGCGCGGGCTCGCAGACGTTCAACCCGATCTTCGGGGCGACCAGAAACCCCTACGACCTCTCGAAGACCTGCGGCGGGTCGAGCGGCGGGGCGGCCGCCGCGCTCGCGGCCGGGATGGTTCCGATCGCCGACGGCTCGGACATGGGGGGATCGCTGCGCAACCCGGCTTCCTTCTGCAACGTCGTGGGTTTGAGGCCCTCACCCGGGAGGGTCCCCACCTGGCCCACGCTCGTCCCGTGGTCCCCGCTCTCGGTCGAAGGTCCGATGGCCCGGAGCGCCTCCGATGTTGCGCTCATGCTCGCGGCGATCGCGGGCCCCGACCCGCGCGCCCCGCTCTCTCTGTCCGAGCCGGGGGAGATCTTCCTCGATTCCCTGGAGCATGACTTCTCCGGAGCGCGTCTCGCCTGGAGTCCCACCCTCGGGGAGCTCCCCGTCGAGCGGGAGGTGTTGGAGACGCTCGAAGGCACCCTCGGTGTCTTCGAAGAGATCGGATGCACCGTCGAGGAGGCCGCACCGGACTTCTCCGGCGCCGACGAGGCGTTCAAGGTCTTCAGGGCCTTCCAGTTCCACCTCTCCTACGGGGAGCTTCTCGCGGAGCACCGGCACGAGATGAAGGAGACGGTGGTCTGGAACATCGAGCAGGGGGCGAGGCTCACCCCGGACGACCTCGCACGGGCCGAGAAGGCCAGGACGGAGCTCTACCACCGGGTGCGAAAGTTCCTCGATCTCTACGACTTCCTGCTCCTCCCGACGGTTCAGGTCCTCCCGTTCGACGTCGAGGTGGAGTACCCGACGGAGGTGGCGGGCGAGCCGATGCAGACCTACATCGACTGGATGAAGTCCTGCTACTACATAACCGTGACCGCCCTGCCCGCGATCTCGGTGCCGGGAGGTTTCACCCCGGAGGGGCTTCCGGTGGGGCTTCAGATCGTGGGCCGTCCCCGCGACGAGGTCGGGGTGCTGCGCCTCGCGCACGCCTTCGAGCAGGCGACGGGGTTCGAAGGCCGGCGTCCTTCTCTCTAGGTCTCCTCGAAGAACGGCTCGCCGGGACGGGCGTAGCGGCGGGCCACCTCCTCGTTCAGCTCGACCCCGAGCCCCGGGGCTTCCGGAACGCGGATGAACCCGTCCTCGATCACGGGGTGGTCGAGACCCGTGACCATCTCCTCCCAGAACGGGACGCTCATCCCGTGCCACTCCAGCGCGAGGAAATTCGGGATCGCGGCGGCCAGGTGCGCCGAGGCGAGCGTCCCGACGGGAGAGGCGATGCAGTGCGGGGCGAGGGCGACGTAGTGGGTGTCTGCCAGGTCGGCTATCTTTCGTCCCTCCAGGAGCCCGCCGGTCTTCTGCAGGTCGGGGGCGGCGATGTCCAGCGCGCCCCTCTCCAGAGCCTCGCGGAAGCCGTAGCGCATGTAGAAGTTCTCGCCGCTCGAGATCGGGGTGCGGGTCCCCGCGGTGACGCGCCGCAGCGCCTCGACGTTCTCCGGCGGGACCGGGTCCTCGAGCCACATCAGCCCGTAAGGCTCGAGCTCGCAGGCCAGCCGCAGCGCGTCGGAGACGTCGTAGCGCCAGTGCAGGTCGAAGGCGATGTCCACCGTATCCCCGACCGCCTCCCGGACGGCCTCGACGAGCGAGACCATGAACCCGACCTCGGCGTGGGTGAGGGTGCCGGAGTGGGTGTCCAGGGTGTGGGGGTTCGGGACGTCGAGGTCGAACTTGAGCGCGGTGAACCCGCGGGAGGCGACCTCGCGGGCGCGGGCGGCGTACATCTCGGGGGTGAAGACCTCGGTGGCCTCCGCCTCCCCGTAGGCCCGACCGTGGACGGGGTGGTTGATCTCGGCGGAGATCGCCGTCCTCTCCTCCTCCGGCAGCCAGCGTGGGCGGCGGGCGACCATGAGCGAGTCGAGCGCTTCGAGCGCCTCCCCGGCGTGGCAGTCGGCGTAGACGCGGACGCGGTCGCGGTACTTACCGCCGAGCAGGCGGTAGATGGGGACGCCGCAGTACTTGCCGAGCACGTCCCAGAGCGCCGCCTCTATCCCGGAGATGGCGTTGTAGACGATCCCGCCCATCGAACCCGCGCCCGAGGCGGCCCAGCGCATCTTGGAGAAGAGCCGGTCGATGTCTCTCGGGTCTTCCCCGACGAGCAGCCGCCCCATCTCGCGGATGATCGCGGTGAGCCCCGGCGCCAGGTAGCTCTCGCCGAGCCCGGTTATCCCTTCGTCGGTCCGGATGCGGATGAAGGTCCAGTCGTAGTTGGCCTCGACGACGGCCGTGCTGATGCTCGTTATCTTCACGCGTCCTCCTCTCTGGGGGGAAGTTGCGGGGTCGCCGCTCCGGTCTTGCCGAGGGCCTGGAGCTCGGCCGGCAGGATGGTCATCTCGGGCACGTAGACGTGCTCCGGGAGCGTGGCGAGGAACAGGCACGCCCGCGCCACGTCCTCGGGCTTGAGCGCCCGCTCGCGCACCTCCCTGGGCGGCGGTGCGGGCCGGTCGTCCAGCAGGGGCGTGTCCACGATGCCGGGCAGCACGCTCGAGAAGCGCACGCCCCTCGCGTGCTCCTCGATGCCCGCCGCCCGCGCGAGCGCGGCCATCCCGGCCTTCGAGGCCTGGTACGCCGGGCCGGAGGCGTCGGGCCAGAACCCGGAGACGCTGCCTATGAGGATGGCCTGGCCGCGCGAGGTTCTGAGGTGGGGAAGCGCGGCCTTGAGGAAGTAGAACGCCCCGCAGAGGTTCACCGAGAGGATGCGCTCCCAGTCCTCCGCGGAGAGCTTCTCCAGGCTCCTGTCGGGGACGTTGGTCCCGGCCGCGAGCACGAGGAGGTCGATTCGCTCACGCCCGCCCGTCTCCGCGACCAGCGCCTCCACGCCCTCGCGGTCCGAGACGTCGAGGGCGTGCGGGATGAGGCGCCCCGTGGCGAGGCGCTCTTCGCCGGCGCCCTCCTCCATGGCCTCCCTCCTGCGCGCCACCGCGTGGACGCGGGCCCCGGAGTCGCAGAAGAGGTTCGCCGTGGCGAGCCCGATCCCGCTCGAGGCCCCGGTGACGATCGCGGTGCACCCGGAGAGCGGACGCCCGTTCACGCCCCCTCCGCCAGAAAGATCTTCACCTGGTCTGTGGGACCTTCGGCCAGGCGGCGGAACGCTTCGGGGCCCTCGGAGAGCGGCAGGGGGTCGGGGAGCTCGCCGATCCCGGCGCGGCCCTCGGAGATCCAGTCGAGCGCCTGCCGGAAGTCCTCGCGGGTGTAGGCGTAGGAGCCCTGCAGCGCGAGCTGGTTGCGCACCAGGTGGTGGAAGGGTATGAGGCTCTCGTCCTCGTGCAGCCCGACGAGGACGGCCATCCCTCCGGGACGGAGCAGCCCGGCGGCGAGACGCCGCGTCTGAGAGGTGCCGGCAGCGTCGAAGACGACGTCGGCACCGAGGCCGCCCGTGGCCTCGCGCAGCGCCTCCTTCGCGTCTTCACCCGAGGGGAACGCTGCGTTCGCCCCGAAGGAGAATGCCTTCTCCCTCCTCCCCTCGTGCGGCTCGACGACGGTGACCTCCGGGATCCCGCTCAGGACCGCGGCCTGCAGGACCATCGTGCCGATGGTGCCCGCGCCGAGGACGACGGCGCGCTCCATCGGCCCCCGAACCTGCGCCAGGCGTACCGCGTGCACCCCGTTGGCGAACGGTTCGGCGAGGGCCGCGGCGGTCATCGGGAGGGTGTCGGGGACCGGCAGCAGCGCCGCGGCGGGGACGCGGACGTACTCTGCGAAGGCTCCGGGGTGCTGGATGCCGATCATGGTGCGGTTGGGGCAGGCGTTCTCCATCCCGGCCCGGCAGATGGGGCACTCGTCGCACGGGAGCAGGGGGTTAACCGCGGCCCTCCTCCCCTCCCACGAAGGGTCCACCCCCTCGCCGACCTTCGACACCGTGCCTGCGAACTCGTGTCCCATCACGAGCGGCGGGGTGCGGTTGCCCATCCTGCCCAGGTACCCTTCGACCTCCGAGCCGCAGATCCCGGCGGCGCCGGTGCGCAGTACCACCTCTCCGGGACCCGGCTCGGGCTCCGGGCTCTCCTCGACCGACATGCTCCGCGGCCCCTGCCAGACCAGTGCCTTCACGCTAGCTTCCCACCTCCTGGGTCCTCCCTACACGCGCCTCCACGTGCTGGCGGCGCACCCTCACCGTCATCATCACTATTCCCGCAAGAAAGAGCGCGGCGGCGAGCACGCTCGCAGTGCTCACGAAGCTGCCGCTCTTCTGCTGCAGATATCCGCCCAGGTAGGGCCCCGCGAACCCGCCCAGGTTGCCGAGCGCGTTGATCAGACCCATCGCTCCACCCGCCACGGCCGCGGGCATCGCCTCCGAGGCAGCGGCCCAGAACGGACCGTCGTAGGCCAGGGCGCCGCCCATCGCCAGGCTCAAAAGCGCCATCGCGGGGACGATGTTGCCCTTGCCGATGGTCACCGAGGCGACGAGGGCGACCGCGGCGATGAGCATCGCGAGGAAGACGTGCAGCGAGTAGTGGCCGTCCCTGTCGGCGGCCCAGCCGTTGACCCACAGCCCGATCATGGCGACGATGTAGGGGATCGCCGTGAGCAGCCCGACCGCCCCGTAACCGCGGTTGCTCATCTCGTGGATCACGGTCGGAAGCCACAGGTTCAGCCCGTAGAAGCCTATCTGGATCAGGAAGTAGACCAGGACGAGCTGCCACACCACGCCGCTTCGCAGGGCCTCCCTGTAGCCGGCCACTTCGGGGGCGTTGCGGCGCTCCTCGGCGATCGTGCGTTCGATGTAGTCACGCTCCTCCTGCGAGACCCAGGAGGCCTCCGAGGGCCAGTCGGCGGCGAGCCACCACCACAGCGGGGCGGCGATGAAGAACGGGAAGAGCCCCTCGATGATGAACAGCCACCGCCAGTCGGCGAACGTCAGGATCCAGCCGGAGAGCGGCGCGGTGATGATCGAGGCTATCGCGATGTTCATGATCCAGAAACCGTAGGCCCGGGCGCGCTCGCGTGCGGGGAACCAGTGGCTTATGAGCACCAGTATCGCGGGCCAGATGCCGCCCTCGGCCACCCCGAGCAAGAACCGCACCGCCAGGAGCTGCCAGTAGTTCTGCACGAGCCCCGAGAGGACCGCGAAGATGCCCCAGACGATGATCATGATCCCGACGAACTTCTTCGCGCTCCAGTGCTCGGCGAGGTGTCCGCCGGGGATCTGCAGGAAGAGGTACCCGATGAAGAAGATCCCCCCGGCGAGCCCCGCGGCTGCGGCTCCTATCCCCAGCTCCTTCTCCATCCCGCCGAAGGCGAACCCGATGTTGGTCCGGTCCATGAACGAGATGATGTAGACGATGATCGCCACCGGGATGAGCCTGGCCCAGCGGGCCCGGCCCACCGGAGCGGGCGTTGCAGAGTCTTGCATGGTTCTCCTCCTTTCCCGGATCTACTTCGGTACCAGCGCGAGGGCCCGGACCGGAGATCCCGAGCCGCCGCGGATCTTGAGCGGGAACGCCATGAACATGCAGAAGGGCGGCAACGACCTCAGGTTGGCGAGGTTCTCGACGATGTAGACCTCGTTGCCGAGAAGCGTGTGGTGGGCCGGGAACTCCTCGTCACCGGAGGCGTCTATCGCCAGGGTGTCACAGCCCACGAGCGACACCTTCCTCTCCACCAGGTATTCTGCGGCCTCCCGGCCGAGGCCCGGCCAGGCCTCGAGGAAGGCCCTGCCCTCCCTGCCCGTCGCCCAGCGTTCGTCCCAGCCGAAGCGTATGAGGACGGCGTCCCCGGGCTCGAGCTCGCCGTGCTCTCGCTCCCAGCTGCGTATACGCCCCGCCGAAAGCGTCTCGCGCGGGGCGAGGTCTGTGGCCTCTATCGTTGCGGCGCGTCCCGCCAGCCGGTTCAGAGGGATCTCGTCTATCCCGTAGTGGGCTTTGCCTTCCGCGATGAAGTGGAGCGGGGCGTCGAGGTGGGTGCCGGTGTGCTCGCCCATGGCGAGCGCGTACTGACAGGCCGCATCCCCGAGCTCGTAGGACTCGTAGAGGGTGCGGCCGAAGCGTGCGTGCGTGGGCCACACAGGGATGCCTTCTTCCAGCGTGTGGGAGAGGTCGACCCACTCGTACTCCTGCAACGCCGGGATTCTTCCCATCAACTGTTTCTGCGTCCCACCGATTGACTCGTTTGTGTCGATTCTGTCTCCCGACCGTAAGCCTGCGTGACCCTCCCGGCATACTCCCGCACCAGCGCCCCGAGCGCCGCCTGCCTCTCCTCCGGCAGACGGTAGGCGGGCGCAGAGATGCTCATGGCGGCTATACACCTCCCCTCCCCGTCGAAGATGGGGGCGGCCACGCACCTTACCTCTTCGTCGCTCTCGGTGTCGTCCACCGCGTACCCGCGCTCCCGCGTGACCTCGAGCTCGGCGCGCAGGGCCTCCGGGTTCGTGATGGAGTGCGGGGTGCGCGACTCGAGCCTGTCCACCGCCAGATACTCCTCCCGCTCCCTCTCGCCGCCGAAGGCCAGAAGCGCCTTGCCCAAAGCCGTGCAGTGCGCCGGGCGGGTCGAACCGGGCCGCGAGAGCACGACCGTGACCGACCGGCGCGGCTCGGTGCGCTCGAGGTAGAGGATCTCCCGTCCCTTCAACACCGCGAGCTGTACGACCTCACCGACCTCCTGCGTCAGCTCGCGCATCACCGGGAGCGACCAGCACCTGAGATCCTCGTCCAGATCGTAGAGGTTGCCGAGCGAAAGACACCGCGGACCCACGTGGTAGAGCCTCCCCTCCCGGCTCACGAACCCGAACTCTTCCAGAGTACGGAGCATCCGCATCGCCGTCGGCTTCGGAAGACCCGCAGCCCGCGCCAGCTCCGTGAGCGTCTTGCCCCCGCCTCCCTCCCCGAAGGCCACCAGAAGGCTCAAACCCCGCGCCAGCGTCTCTACCCGGCCGTCGCGTCTCTCCCTGATCTTCCCTTCCACCTGCTCTCCTTCCCCTTGCAGTAGCGCAAGGTACATGCTTTCATGTTTCGTGTCAAGGAAAGAAAGCAATTTTCATTCAATGGAACAAATCTCTGGAGGTGGGTGATGACGCAGGGGATGAGGCGGCTCGAGGGGAAGCGGGTCGTGGTGACCGGGGCCGGGAGCGGTATCGGGCGGGCGATAGCGCTCAGGATGGCCTCGGAGGGGGCGAGGGTGGTTCTGGCGGACGTGGACGAGGAGGCCGCGCGGAAGGTGGCGGCGGAGATCGAGGGCGAGACGCTGGTGCATCGGGTGGACGTGAGGCGGGCCGATGAGGTGGAGGCGCTCGTCGGGCGGGTCGTCGAGGAGTGGGGCGGGCTCGACGTGATGGTCAACAACGCCGGGGTGGGGGTGGCGGCGACCGCTCCCGATACGACCGAGGAGGACTACGACCGGATGATGGACGTGTGCGTGCGGGGGACCTTCCTCGGGATGAAGTATGCCATCCCCGCCATCCGGGATTCCGGGGGTGGGTCGGTCATAAACATGTCTTCCATCGCGGCGCTGGTGGGGCTCACCGACCGGGCGGTCTACTGCGCGGCGAAGGGTGCGATCCTCTCGATGACCCGGGCCTGCGCGATGGACCACATCGGGGAGGGGGTGAGGGTCAACTGCATCGCGCCCGGGACGGTGGACACGCCGTGGGTCGCCAGGATCACGGCCGGCTACGACGACCCGGAGGAGGCGCGCGCCAGGATGCGGGCGCGTCAGCCGCACGGGCGGCTCGTCAGGCCGGACGAGATCGCCGCGATGGCCGCCTACCTGGCCTCCGATGAGGCCGAGTCGGTCGTCGGAGCGTGCATGGTGGTGGATGGGGGTGTCACGGCCCGCTAGAGTAGGACGAGGACAGGGGAAAGGGGGAGTGAACAGGTGTCTGTGAGAAGGGGAGTCGCCGGGAGGAGCCGGGTGCGCTGGCTGATGGTCGTCCTGGCCTTCTTCGGCATAGCCATAAACTACATCGACCGGGCGAACCTCGGGGTCGCGGCGACCCACATCCAGAAGGAGCTCGGGATAGGCGATTTCGCGATGGGGCTCGCGCTCGGGGCGTTCTTCTACACCTACGCCTTCTTCCAGCTCCCGATGGGTTACTGGGTCGACCGGTTCGGGGCGCGGCTCGTCTACACGGTGGCGGTCGTGTGGTGGTCGGTCTTTACTGCGGCCACCGGGCTCGCGAGGAACTTCGCCTCGCTCTTCGGGTTCCGGCTCCTGCTCGGCGTGGGTGAGGCCGGAGGGTATCCGAGCTGCGCCAAGGTCGTCTCCCAGTGGTTCCCCAAACAGGAGCGGGCCTTTGCCACCAGCATCTTCGACTCCGGAGCCAGGGTCGGCACGGCGCTCTCGCTCCCGATAGTCGCCGGGCTCATCGGGGCGTTCGGGTGGCGGGTCTCCTTCGCCGTGACCGGGGCTTTGGGGATCGTGTGGGCCATCTTCTGGGTGCTGCTCTACCGCAGCCCGAGGAGGCATCCGAGGGTGTCTGAGGAAGAGCTGCGGTACATCGAGGCCGGCGGGGCCAGGACCGCCGACTACGACAGGAGCCGGGAGCCTCAGAGGAGAGCGAACGAGATCCGCTGGCGGGATCTCTTCCGCTACCGCACGATCTGGGGGATGATGATCGGGTTCTTCTGCCTCAACTTCGTCATCTACTTCTTCATCACCTGGTTCCCGAGCTACCTGGTGGAGGCCAGGGGCTTCGACCTCCTGCAGCTCGGCATCTTCGGGACGATCCCGGCGATCGTCGCGATACCCGGCGGCTGGGTCGGGGGGCTCTTCTCGGACTTCCTGGTCCGGCGGGGGGCGAGCCTTACCGTGGCGCGCAAGGTGTGCCTGGTCGGCGGGATGCTCTTCTCCTCGGTGATAGCCCTCGCCGCGCTGGTGCCGACGGCGGCCGGGGCGCTCGCGTTGCTTTCGGTCTCCTACGCGAGCCTCACCTTCGCGGCGGCGAGCGTCTGGTCGCTGCCGGCCGACGTCGCGCCGCAGGCCGCCGAGGGGTCTTCCGTCTCCTGGGTCGCCTCGATCGGCGGCATCCAGAACTTCGCCTCGAACCTCGCCGGGATCGCGAGCCCCGCCGTGCTCGGAGCGGTCCTCGCCACCACGGGCTCGTTCGTCGGCGGGCTCCTCACCGCTGGCGCCCTCGCGATCGTCGGGGCGCTCTCCTACCTCTTTATCGTGGGCAGGGTCGAGCCGCTGCCGGCGGAGAGGGTGCGGGGCGGACGTCCGAGCCGGGTGGTTTGAGAGAGGAGGAGAGAGATGACCAGGATAGTAGATCTGGAGGCCCGCGACGTACGCTTCCCGACCTCGCGCGACCTCTCGGGGTCAGATGCGATGCACCACGCCCCCGACTACTCGGCGGCGTACGTGATCCTCAAAACCGACGAACCCGGCCTCGAGGGCCACGGCCTCGCCTTCACCTGCGGGCGTGGCACCGAGGTGATCGTCTCCGGCATCGAGGCGCTCGCCCCGCTGGTAGTAGATGAGGAGCTCGAGAGGTTCACCTCGGACATGGGGGCCTTCTGGGAGCGGATGACCTCCGACGAGCAGCTACGGTGGCTCGGGCCGCAGAAGGGCGTGATCCACATGGCCACCGCCGCCATCGTCAACGCCGTGTGGGACCTGTGGGCGAAGAGAGAGGGCAAACCGCTCTGGAAGCTCCTCTCGGACATGAGCCCCGAGGAGATCGTCTCCTGCGCGCCTTTCAGGTACATCACCGACGCGTTGACCCCGGAGGAGGCGCTCGACATCCTCCGGGAGAACGAGCCCACCCGCGCCGAACGCGAGCGGGAGATGTTGGAGAAAGGTTTCCCCGCATACACCACCTCGGCGGGCTGGCTCGGCTACCCCGACGAGAAGATGAGACGCCTCGCCCGCGAGGGAGTCGAGAGGGGCTGGACCCACTTCAAGATGAAGGTCGGGGCGGACGTCGAGGACGACGTCAGGCGGGCCGCCATCCTCCGGGAGGAGATCGGACCGGAGAGGAAGCTCATGGTCGACGCCAACCAGGTGTGGGAGGTGGAAGAGGCCATAGGCTGGATGGAGCGCCTCGCGCCCTTCGACCCGTACTGGATCGAAGAACCCACCAGCCCCGACGACGTCCTCGGTCACGCCCGCATAGCGAAAGCTGTGGCACCCATAGGAGTCGCCACCGGGGAGCACTGCCAGAACCGCATCGTCTTCAAGCAGCTGATGCAGGCCGATGCCATAAGCTTCTGCCAGATAGACGCCTGCCGGCTCGGCGGGGTGAACGAGGTGATCGCGGTGCTCCTTCTGGCGAAGAAGTTCGGGATCCCGGTCTGCCCGCACGCGGGCGGGGTGGGCTTGTGCGAGTACGTCCAGCACCTCTCGATCTTCGACTACATCTGCGTTGGAGCCTCGCTCGAGGATCGCATCCTCGAGTACGTCGACCACCTGCACGAGCACTTCGTCCACCCAGTCGTGATAAAGGACGGCCGATACATGCCCCCGGAAGCCCCCGGCTACTCGATAGAGATGAAGCGCGCCTCTCTGGAGGAGTACGCTTTCCCTGACGGGCCGGTGTGGAGCGAGGAGGGGGGTAAGCTGTGAGCCCGGTTGCGGCGGTCGTCGGGGTGGGGCCGGGGCTCGGCTCGGCGGTGGCCCGACGCTTCGCGCGGGAGGGGTTTGCGGTGGCCCTCGTGGCCCGCACCGGCGAGAGCCTGGAGGGGGCCCGGCGGGAGATGGAGGAGGGTGGAGGACGGGCGTTCCCCGTTCTGGCGGACGCCACCGACCATGAGTCGGTCGCGCGGGCGTTCGGGCGCATCCGGTCGGAGCTCGGCGACCCGCAGGTGCTCGTGTACAACGCGGGGGCGTTCCAGCCCGGCGGCATCCTGGAGATAGAACCCGAGCGCTTCGAATACTGCTTCAGAGCCAACTGCGCCGGGGCGTTCTACTGCGCCCGCGAGGTGCTACCCGCGATGGTAGGGGCGGGGCGCGGGACCATCATCCTCACCGGCGCCACGGCGTCGCTGCGCGGGTCGGCCCGCTTCGCGGCGCTCGCGGTGGGCAAGTTCGGGCTTCGGGCGCTCGCGCAGTCGATGGCGCGCGAGTTCGGGCCGCAGGGGGTGCACGTGGCGCACGTCGTCATAGACGGTCAGATCGACACGCCCCGCGTGCGCGCCATGCAGCCGGACCGCGAGGCGCACACGATGCTCTCCCCCGAGGCCATCGCCGAGGCCTACTGGCGGCTACACGTCCAGGATCCGACGGCCTGGACGCTCGAGCTCGACCTCAGGCCCGCCGTCGAGCGTTTCTGAGGGGACCTGCCCCGGACTTTCCCTGGCCCGCGAGATGGTCGGCGTAGCGTCCGATCAGGCGGGCATCCGTCGCGGGACGTCTCAGGGAACTCCTGGCGAGGGCCTCTTGCGCCGCCGCGTCGTCGTAGGTGTTGTCATCGCGCAGCCCGTATTCCTCCATCGCGAGGAGTGCTCCTCCCTGTCCGGTTGTGCGTATCTCCTCCAGCCACTCCCGCAGGGGGACGCGCTCCAGCGGGTGTCCGGCCTCCTCGAGCCAGTCGAAGACCTTCTCCGCCTCAACCGGATCCGGGTTCGCCAGATGGAAGGTTCCCCCGATGGCCTCCGGATCGTCGGCCAGTTGCAGGATGGCACCGGCGACGAAGTCCACCGGGCTCATCTCCAGCGACCAGTCCGCCGCTCGTGGGGCGAGCCCCGTCTGCAGCGAGCCCGCGAGGAGGGTCGTGAGGAAATCGTGCGGGTTGGAGGCTCCGCTCTCGCTGTGACCGGAGATGTTGCCGGGACGGTACACCGAGACCGGGAGCCCCCTCTCCGCGGCCTGCCGTACGAGCTTCTCCGCCACCCACTTGGATTGCCCGTAACCGTCGGGACGGGCGCCGGCGAGCGCGTCGAGGTCCTCGTCCTCGCGGCACACGCGGCCGGCGTCCGGGAAGATGCCGTTCGTGGAGACGTGGTGCACCGGGGTGGCTCCGGCCAGGCAGGCGAGGCGCAGCACCTCCCGGGTTCCGGACACGTTGGCGCCGGCGAGCTCGCGGTACGGGTAGAGCAGGTTGACCCGGGCTCCGGCGTGGATGATCAGATCCACCCCCCGCGCCAGGTGCTCGAAGTCTGCTTCTCCCATCCCGAAGAGGGGCTGCTCCAGGTCCCCGGAGACCGCGACGATGCGTCGCCCGTAGTCGGGGTGCCAGAGTCCGTAACCCTCCAGGTTCTCCTCGAGGGCCTTCTCGGGGTCTTCCGCCCCACGCGGGCGGACCAGACAGTGGATCCTCGCCCTGGTGCGTGAGAGCAACCCCTCCAGAAGGAACGCCCCCAGAAAACCCGTGGCCCCGGTGAGAAAGACGTTCTCCGCTTCCCGCAGCAGTACAGGGCGCGCTCCGGGTTGCGCGGGGAAGATGTCCCCATCCAGCCGCGCCTCTGCCCGCAGGTCGAGGTGCATGGCCTCTCCTGGAGGGGCTTCCAGCCTGCGGATCAGGGAGACGGGCGTGGGATCTTCGAGGAACTCCGAGACCGCGATCCGCACGCCGAACGTCTCCTCCAGGGCTCCCATCAGCTCGGCGGCGGCGAGCGAGTGTCCTCCCAGCTCGAAGAAGTCGTCTTCGGGGTGCACCTCGCCTTGCTCGAACCCGAGCAGATCTTCCCAGAGCGAGATCACGAGATCCCGCTTCTCCTCCGGGGAGGCTCCGGGGGGGATCCGCTTCGGGAGCGGCCTCCTGCCGCTCTCCCTGGGAGGCGGCGCGGGGAGCTTCCCGCGATCCACCTTGCCGCTCGTCTTCTGCAGGGGGAGGGAGTCGAGCTCGACGAAGACGCCCGGAACCATGTAGTGCGGGAGCCTCTCACCGAGGCGCTCTCGGATCTCCGGGCTTCGCCCCGTGTTCGGGTCTATACGCCAGCCCGCGTACCGCCCACCGTGCTCCTCCGGAGGGGCCGGGACCAGGTAGGCGACCAGGCGTTTGTCTTCGCCCTCTTCGCCGTCGACGACCGCCACGCAACCGCTCACGGCGAGCTCTCGCTCGATCGCGGCCTCGACCGCACCGAGCTCGACGCTGTAGCCCCGGACCTTCTGCATGGAGTCGCACCGGCCGAGTATCTCCAGTTTGCCGTCCGGGAGCAGCCGAGCCCGGTCTCCGGAGCGGTACATCCGGGACCCGTCTCTCCGGAAGGGGTCCGCGACGAACCGGCTGACGGTGAGCTCCGGTCGCTCCACGTACCCGTGCGCGAGGCATTCACCTCCGACGTAGAGTTCCCCCGGCTCGCCCCGCGGGACTGGCCGGCCCGCCTCGTCCAGCACGTACAGACGGTCCGGGGCCATCGGCTGTCCCACCGGGCAGTGGAGGGTGTCGGGTGTCGCCAGGAGGTCTTGCAGATCCCCCGCGGCGACCTCGTGCGTCTCGCTGATGCTGTAGACGTTCATGATGCGGGTGTTCGGCAGCGCCGAGAGCGCGCTCTGGGCGAGCTTCTTCGTCACGACCTCGCCGTTGAGCCAGAGCGTGCGCAGCGAGGAGAGCCTCCCGGACAGTCCCTCATCTCCCCCGGAGAGCACCGTCCCGAGGAGCGAGGGGGTCATGAGCGTCTCGGTGATGCAGTTCTCCTCCAGGTACGAGATCAGGGCGGCCGGATCGTAGATGACGTCGTCCGGGATCACGTACGAGGTCGCCCCCCGCAGGAGCGGACGGAAGACCTCCCAGACGAAGAACACGTTACACCCCACCCGGTCACCCGGGCGGTAGTCGCTCACCCCGAAACGCCACAGGTATGAGCGGACCGCCGCCCGGTGTGGGTTGACGACGCCCTTGGGTCTGCCCGTCGTCCCCGAGGAATAGGCGATGAAGCACGGATCCTGGAGGCTGGTTCGCGGATCCGGCGGTTCCCCGACCGGGTCGTCCCATCCGTCCTCCGCGCACAGCTTCTTCTGCTCACGCGGCAGCCGGCCGGCGTGCCGCTCGCGGGTCAGCACGACCGGGGGCCTGCAGTCTTCGAGCACCTCGGCGAGCAGGCTCTCCGGGTAGGCAAGCTCCAGCGGCAGGAAGGCGCCCCCGGCCTTCATCGCCGCCAGGCAGGCGACGACGTACTCGGCGCAGCGCTCCATGTAGACGCCGACCGGGGTTCCCCGGACGACGCCTTCCCGAGCCAGCCGGGATGCCAGGGCGCGGGATTTATGGTCCAGCATTCGGTACGTGAGCGTCATGCCGTCGTCGACGATCGCCGGAGCGTGCGGGGTGCGGGCCGCCTGCTCTTCGATGAGATGGTGCAGGGGCTCTACGCCCCTCTCCTTGCCCAAGGGTCTCCTCCTTGTGAGCTCTCAGTGCCTGTCGTGGAAGGGCTTTCGCGGAGCGTGCGCGTGGCCGGAGGTTTCAGGTGTGGTGCGGGTGTGAGCGTGATTCCCGCCGAACCCATGGCCATCGCTCCTTCCAACCGGTAGAGAGAAAAGAAGATGCTTGCATACGAGCCTAGCGTATGATGAGGGATATTTCAAATGCGAAGCCTTTACACGAGGTGTGCCACCGGATATACCCACCTCTATGCAGCGGGACCACGAAGAGAGAGCACGGGACGACCGGCTGGTCTTGCCCCTCCTCATGCTCTTCGGCGCGGTCCTGTATCTGCTCTTGATGAACCTCTACCTGACGCTCCCCGCCGGCCAGGCGCGAGACTCCAACGACCTGAAGCTCTACCACGCCGTCGCCGGCGCCATGCTGCGGGGGGAGATTCCCTACCGCGACTTCTTCATCGAGTACCCGCCGGGTAGCCTGCTGGCCTTCCTGCCGCCGGCCCTCTTCGCCGCGGACAGGGCCGCCTACTCGCTTTACTTCGCCTCCGAGATGGCGCTCGTCCTCGTGGCGGGCATGATCCTGACCGCGCTCTCCACCCGCCGCCCGTCCCAGGCGGTGGAGAGCGCTCTGGTCTTCGCCCTCGGCGCGCTCATCCTCTACCCCGTCTCGACGGCACGCTACGATCCGGTCGTCGCGCTGACCCTGGCCGCGGCGGCGGCCTGCGCCGCCAGGGGGCGCTCACTGCCGGCCTTCGCCGCGCTGGGCTTCGGGGCGGCGGCGAAGATCGTCCCGGCGCTGGCGGTCTTCCCGCTTGCCGCTCTCGGTGGGGTCCGGCGCCTCCGGCACGCCGGGCTCGGCTTCGGCGTCTTTTTGCTCGTCGTCGCGCTGTTCCTCGTGCCCGCCGGTCTCCTGGGAGGGCAGGGGCTCGCCGCGAGCTTCGGCTATCAGGCGGAGCGCGGGCTGCAGCTCGAGAGCCTGGCCTCCTCGGCGCTGCTCGCGCTCGGCGCGGTGCGCCGGGTCGGCTTCTCGTATGGGGCTTTCGAGGTGCACGGCGGATGGGTCGACCTCGCCGTCTCCCTTAGCTTCCCGCTGACGGCCGCGTTGCTCTCGGTGTGCCTCCTCCTCCTGTGGCGCCGCCACGGACCCGGGGGGATGCCGCCCGCGCTTTTCCCCCGCTACGCTGCGGCGTTTATACTCGCGTTCATGCTCGGCTCGAAGGTCCTCTCGCCGCAGTACATGATCTGGCTTTTGCCCCTCGTACCGCTCGGCGCTGAGGGGGCCTTCGGGGTTTTCCTCTCGGCCGTCTTCCTTACGGCCTGCTATCTCACCACCCAGATATACCCCTTCCACTACCATCAGCTCGTGGTGGGACACGAACCCGAGGTGATGCTGCTGCTCGCCCGCAACGTGTTGCTCGTGATCCTGTGGGTCGCCCTGCTCCTCGCCCCGACCGGGAAGAGGGCGGGATGAGAGGGGGGACGCACCGCGGGAGGCCCCTCACGCTCGTGGTGCTCTTCGGGTGCCTGCTCCTGGCCGCCGGGTTCGCCGGCAGGCCCGAGATGAGCGCGCGGCAGGCCGAGCAGAAGGCGTACTACGTGCCGGCCGTCCACGAGTACGTCACCCGGCCGACGGTGCAGCCCCGCGCCGTCTACGACCCGGTGGACGGCGAGTGGAGGGTGGATCTCGTCGAGCAGACCTCCGGCAAGACGGTCGCCCGGCTCCTGGTCTCGGATGCGACCGGGCGGGTGATCAGAGTCGAGATCACACCGGCGGCGAAGCGGGTCTCCTACCCCACGCTCTCCCGCGGGGAGGCGATAAAGCTCGCCGCCGCGAACCCGAAGGTGCGCGCGGAGCTCTCACGCCACCCCTCCCATACCGCGGAGGCCAGCTACGAGAACGGCCGCTGGAAGGTGAGCTTCTGGAGCACCTCGGGCGGGAAGAGCCGGGAGATCGCAGAGGTCGAGATCGACGACCGCACCTGGGCCCTGGAGCACGTCTATACCGGGGCGCAGGTCTTTTGGCAGATGGCCCGCGGGGAGAGCTGGGCCTACGGCGGACCGGCGAACTACTGGTACGTGTGGGGTCCGTTCGCGCTGCTCTTCGCGGTGGCTTTCCTGCGCAACGATCGGCTCTTCTCGCTCCGGACGCTCGACGTGGCGGCCCTGCTCGGTTTCCTCGTCTCCCACGCCTACTTCCGGCAGGGGATCGTACACCCGGCGGTCCTGCTCTGGTACCCGCCGCTCGTCTACCTCTTCCTGCGCACCCTGCTCATGGGCTTCGGGGTGGGGGAGAGGGTCGAGCGGACTTCTAATTTCCCCGCCCCGGTCCTCTTCGCGCTCGGGGTGGCGGCGAGCGGGGTTCTTCTCTGGCTCAACCTGGGCTCGCGGGTCCTCGACGTGGGATACGCCGGGGTCGCCGGGGCCGACCGCATCATGCACGGCGTCTCTCCCTACGGTCACATGCCGTCAGACGTGGCGAGCGGCGACACCTACGGTCCGCTCAACTACCTGCTCTACGTGCCCTTCGTCTACCTCTTCGGCTACTCCGGGCACTGGGACTATCTCCCCGCCGCGCACGCGCTGACGATCTTCTCCTACGTCGTCGGGGCGCTGGCGATGATGTTCTGCGGCTACCGCTTCGCGGGTATGAAAGGGGCCGGGGCGCTCTTTCTCGCCTGGTCCGCCTACCCCTACACCCTCTACGCGACGAACAACGACACCAACGACGTGCTCGTCGCCGCCGCGCTCGCGGTCGGGCTCGCGCTGGTGAGCTCTCCGCTGGCCCGCGGGGCCGTCATCGGCGCCGGCCTCGCTATAAAGCTCTTCCCGCTGATGCTCGGCCCCCTCTGGCTCTTCTACGAGCGCCGGCTGCGGCCGGGGCCCCTGATCGACTTCGCCCTCGGAGGGCTCGCCGTCCTGGTCGGCTCGTTCTGGGTGCTCCTGCTGGGCGGGAACGGCCCGATCGAGGCCGCGAAAACCTTCTACGAGCGGACCTTCGCCTTCCAGAACGGGCGCGTGACCCCCTGGACGATCTTCACCCAGGTGCCGCTTCTGGAGCCCCTGAAGTTTCCGCTCACGCTCGCGCTGGGGCTGCTCGCGCTGCTGGTCGCCTACTTTCCCCGCACCATGACCGTCCGGCGGCTCGCGGCCCTCTCCGCGGCGCTCGTCGTCGGTTTCCAGCTCGTATCGAGCTACTGGTTCTACGCCTACATAACCTGGTTCGAGCCGCTGGTCTTCCTGGCGTTGTTGCCGAAGACGAACGAGAAGAGCGCGCTCGATGTCCCTCCGGAGAGGCTCGCCGAGGACTCCGCCTAGGCCTGCCGCTCCTCGCGTTCCCTGCGCCACCTTTCGAGACGCTCCCTGATCTCTTTTTCCGCCCCCCGTTTCTTGGGTTCGTAGTAGATGGTCCCCGAGAGCTCTTCCGGGAGATACCGCTGGTTCATCCCCTCCCTGCCGCTCGTGTGCAGGTATTCGTAGCCCTCTCCGTAGCCCTCCTTCCGCATCAGGGTGGTCGGGGCGTTCCTCAGGTGCAGGGGCACCTCGGGCGTGATCCCGGAGCGCACGTCCTCGAGCGCCCGGCCGATCCCGGCGTAGGCGGCGTTGGACTTCGGGGCGGCGGCCAGGTAGGTCGTGGCCTGGGCGAGCGGGATTCGCCCCTCGGGCATCCCGACGAGGCGGACGGCCTCGGCGGCGGCCACCGCGAGCGGCAGCGCGTGCGGGTCGGCGTTGCCGACGTCCTCGGAGGCCAGGATCACGAGCCGCCGGGCGATGAAGACCGGATCCTCTCCGGCCTCTATCATGCGGGCGAGGTAGTGGAGCGCGGCGTCCGGGTCGCCGCCGCGCACGCTCTTTATGAACGCGCTTATCACGTCGTAGTGCTCCTCGCGACCGTAGCGGGGGCCCCTCGTGCCCGCCGCCCGCTCGACGTCGGAGAGCGACACCTTCCCGCCTTTCACGGCCGCCTCCAGCGTGTTGAGCAGCCTCCGGCCGTCCCCGCCCGAGAGCCGGATCAGGGCCTCCCCGGCCTCCTCCGAGACCTCCGCGCCGAGCACGCGGGCACCCCGACGTACCAGCTCCTCGAGCGCCTCCTCGGGGAGCGGCCGCAGGCGCAGCACGCGCGAGCGGCTGAGCAGCGGGGCGGTCACCTCGAAGGAAGGGTTCTCGGTCGTCGCCCCGATGAAGTCCACCAGTCCTTCCTCGAGCGCGGGCAGGAGCGCGTCCTGCTGGGCCTTGTTGAAGCGGTGCACCTCATCGACGAACAGGAGCGTCCCGCGTCGCTCGTACTTGAGGCGCTCGCGGGCCTCCCCGAGCGCGCCTCTGAGCTCGCGGACCCCGCTCTCCACCGCGCTCAGGGGGACGAACTCCTCCTCGACCTCCCGGGAGAGGATACGCGCGAGGGTGGTCTTACCGGTGCCCGGAGGCCCCCACAGGATGATGCTCCCGAGACGTCCGCTCCGGACGGCATCGGCGAGGGGACGTCCCTCGCCGGTGAGGTGTTCCTGCCCGAGCACCTCGCCGAGCGACCGCGGACGCAGCCGCTCGGCGAGCGGCGCCCTGCGGGAGAGCTCTTCTTCGCCTCCGGAGTCGAAGAGGTCCACGGGACGAGTATATCCTTCCCGGGTTCAGCCGCCGGTGCCCGTGCGGCGGTCCGGGAGCTCTTCGATCACCCTTCTGAGGGCGGAGGCGACCTCGGGATCGAACTGCGTGCCGGCGTGGCGTTCGATCTCCGCCAGGGCCTCGTGCGGGGAGATCCTGTACTGGTAGGGCCGACCGCGGGTCATCGCCTCGAACGCATCGGCCACGAAGACGATGCGGGCGGCGAGCGGGATCTCCTCTCCCCGCAGCCCGTCCGGGTACCCGCGCCCGTCGAGCCGTTCGTGGTGGTGGCGGACGGCCGGGATGACATCCTCCAGACCGCCGGCCGCCTCGAGGATCCTGGCCCCCAGCACTGGATGGCTCTTCATGGCCTCGTACTCCTCGTCCGTCAGGGGGCCTTCTTTGAGCAGGATCTCGTCGGGTATGCCTATCTTGCCGACGTCGTGCAGCAGGCCGCCGAGCGAGAACAGCTCGACCTCCTCGCGCCGCAGGCCCATGACCTCCGCCATCCGCCGCACGAGGCTGGAGACGACCCGCATGTGCGCCCCGAGGTAGGGCATCTTGACCTCCGACGCCTCGACGAGCGCCGCTGCGGTCCTGTTCGTCTGCTCCGCGGCGGGGAGGATGGTATGCCAGCGCGACCCGCCCTTGGCCTCCTCGGCAGCGGCACGGGCCCGTTCGATGAGCTCGCCGGGATCCTCTCCACCGCGGCTCAGAACGTACCCGACGGAGGCCGAGAGCGGGGTGCGGGAGCCGGAGGTGAGCCGGTCCACGGTCTGCTGGACGAGACGGGAGGTCCTGTTGGCCCGCGCCCGGCTGGAGCCCCGCAGGAGCACGGCGAACTCGTCGCCCCCGCAGCGGAAGGCTTCCAGCTCGAGCCTCTCCAGGCTGCGTGCGATATCCTTGAGCAGGAGGTCTCCGGCGGCGAGCCCGTGGGCCCGGTTGTAGCGACGCAGCCCGTTTATGTCCGCGGCCAGCAGCGTGACCTGACGCTCCCCGGAGAGTTCGGAGGAGAGCGCCCGGTGCAACGAGGAGTACCCCGGAAGCCCCGTGAGGTGGTCTCTGCCTCCCGCGGCCCGCGTCCGGTTCTTCTCCAGGGCCGGCGCGACCTGAGCGGTCAGCATCTCGAGCGCCCGCTCGTCCGCCGGGCTGGACTCCATGCCCCCGATCACCAGGGCTCCGGACGGCTCGGAGCCCGCCGGGGCGAAGGGGACGGCGAGAAATCCCCGCATGCCGCAGACCTCTTCCTCGCTCCTGACCACCCTTCTCTCCCGGCAGCTCCACAGCAGGAGCTTCTGGATCTCCGGGTGCCACCAGTTGGGGTAGGCCTCGCGCTCGTCGGCGGTGAACGTGCGGTGGCTGGCGCCGTCGAGCAGCGCGGCGTGCGCGTAGGGGGCTCCGGTTAGCGCGCTGGCGGTCTCCGCGGTCCACTGCAGCACGCTCTCGAGGCTGAGGTTGGTCAGCAGGGGGGCGAGCCGCACGAGGAGCTCGAGCTCCCTCTCCTCCTGCTCGTGGCTCTCGCGCAGGGCTTCCGAGAGCTCCCGCTCCCTCCTGGAGGCTTCCTGCAGCTTCATGCTGGTCGCTGCGGCGAGGCCGAAGACGAAGAGTATGGTGGCGGCCCGCACCCCGAGCCCGGGGGTGAGGGTGCGCTCACCCTGTGCCAGCGAGGCGGCGAGATACCCCGCCATCAGCACCGGTCCCGAGAGCAGGACCTTCTCCGCCTGCTCGAAGCGGGAGAGGCCGAGCGCGGAGATCAGGTAGAGCACGAAGAACCAGGAGTCCGCCCCACCGGTGCCGAAGACGACCAGGCTCGCGCAGAGCGCGTCCGCCGCAGCCCAGAACAGGGGCTCCCGCACGAGCGGCCCGGGCCGGCCCCAGGCCCTCGAGATGCCGAGCGGGATGGCGAGCACCGCCCCCAGGTAAGCCCACCACGCGGCTTCGACCGGCCATCCGGCCCCGAGCAGGGTCAGCACGGCGCCCGCCACGAGCACCCTGATCAGACCAGGCCCGGGCGAGCGCGCACTCTCCAGATCAGCCATACCGAACCGCCGACGTCATCAAGCCGCCCCCCTCCACAAGGGCATTGGCGCCAATTAACAAATTATCTTCTCTCTTCCTCGAAAAGGCAAACGAGTTTTCTTTTCTCTTTCTCATGCGCCTCGCCTCAGGCTACCCGGGCGTGGGGGCTCGGGGAAGGCGAAGCGGGGGGCGGAGGCGTCTCCGTAGCCCTCCGGCTCGGTGTCGAGGATGCGCAGGAGGGCCCGCACCACGGAGGCGTCGAATTCCTCTCCGGCGCCGGCGACGAGCCTCGACCGTGCCTCCTCGGGAGGGAGTCCTTTTCTGTGCGGGTTCTGCAATACGAGGGCGGCGTACGCCTGGGCCACGGCTATTATCTTCGCTTCCAGAGGGATCCAGGGGCCGCGTAGTCCGTCGGGATATCCCCGACCGTCGGGACGCTCGTGGTGCCACAGGACCCAGGAGGCCATCTCCTCGAAACCAGGCACCGGCGAGAGGAGCTCCGCCCCCCGGGAGGTGTGTTCGGCGAGCTCTCCCCGAGGGGTGGGTTCGAAGCGCGAGGCATCGAGGAGCAGCTCGCTCTCAAAGCCGGACATCCCGATGTCGTGCAGGAGGGCCGCCAGCCTCACCTGAGCGGCTCTGGCTTCGTTCAGACCGAGCTCCAGCGCGAGATCCCTGGCGTAGACCGCCGTCGCGGCGGCGTGGCGGTGGGCGTATCCGTCCCGGCGGCCGAGCTCGAGGATCATCGTCGCCGCGAACCACAGGTTGGCCTTCGAGAGGGTCTCCTCGAGCGTCCTCACCCGGCCCTGCAGGGCCCGCAGCCGCTCCGTCTGTGAGCGTGCGCGGGAGGCCAGTATCCGGCTCAGCGCGGCGCCGACGAGAGCGACCCCGGCTGCGGCCGGCTCGTAGGCCGCGAAGGCGACCATGGCCAGGGACGCCGTCAGGACCGCGGCGGCGTGGGCGGGCAGGTAAGGCTGGACGGACTCGCGCCATGAGGCCACGACCGGACGTCCCTCCCTCACCCGCAGAAGAAGCAGCCCCGCCGCATCCCGGCTTGCGATCAGCACGACCCCGGCGAGGAACGTCCCGTAGAAGATCGCCGGGGCCGGGCGTGGGGTGCCGAGGAGGAACGGCTCGTAAAACGGTATGAAGGCCATCCCGGCCAGGCACGCCGCGATCACGGTGGAGGCGGCCTCGCAGGACGCCCGCCACCCGTCGCGGGAGGCCGTGAAAAAAGCCGCGGGGAGCGCGGCTGCGGAGGTCCAGATCGGCCCGAGGAGGGCGAGCGCGCACACGAGCACGACGTCTTGAGGGCCGATACCGGTTCTTGCTCCGGTCTCCCCGGGGAGGAAGCGCAGGACGGCTGCGAGCCCGGCGAAGAGGATGACTCCGCCGAAGAACCGTCCACCGGACGGGACACCGTACCAGTAGACCCATGAGGCGACCAGCGTCACGGCGAAAGCCGTGAGCGTCGACAGGCAGGTTCTCAGGTGATCCTGGCCCAATCTACGCCTCTCGTGAGCGAGTAGGGAACATCGCGGTCGCCCGTTCGCCCTCATCCCCGGATGAGAACTCATGATACACGATCGGGCCTGCGTCTGGCGACTTCACCTGGGAATGATCGGCCGCGCGGGCCTGGAACTTTAGCCGCTCTTGGCGGGAGACAGGGAGAGCAGGACGATCGTGGCGGCGAGGGCGAAGGCGGTCGCGATGCCTGCGATCAGGTACGTGTGGGAGGGGCCCGTGGCGTCGGTCAGAAGCCCGCCGAGAGGGTACGCCACCGCCTCTCCGATACCGAAGCCCAGGAACCTCACCGAGAAGACCCTCCCGAGGAAGTTCTCCGGGACGCTGGTCTGCAGGATGGTGTCGCAGGTCACGTTGTCCACGCCGTTCGAGAGGCCGGCGAGCGTGATGGCGGCGAGCACGAGCGGGAACGTCGGGGAGAGTCCGGCCCCGCAGAGCGCGACGGCGTACCCCAGGAGGGCCGAGAGGTAGACCGGGATCAACCTCACCCTCTCCGCCACCGCGGCCATCAACCCGCTGCCGGCGACCATGCCGACCCCGTAGAGGCTCACGAGCACGCCGTAGCCTTCGGTACCCGCGCCGAAGTGCCGGGCCAGGAAGATCTCCGCGGGCGTCGTCAGGTCGGTCGTGAAGACGATGAGCGAGGCCCCGATGACCACCGCGAGCGGGATGCGAGAGAGCGCGAGGTAGCCGAGGCCGGACCGGAACTCCCCGAAGAAGCTCGCCGCTCCCTCCCGGCTCGGGCGGGAGAAGGGGACCATCGCGAGGAAGAGCGCGGAGACGAGAAACGAGATCGCGTCGAGCGCGAAGGCCACGTCCAGACCTGCTGTCGCGATCAGGACGCCGCCGAGCGCGGGACCGACCGAGATCGAGGCGCTGAAGGTGCCGCTGATGATCGAGTTGGCGCGGGTGAGGTTGCCGCCGGCGACGACGCCCGGGAAGGCGGCCCGGATCGTCGGGTTGAAGAACGTCTTGGCGAGCCCGAGGAGGAAGACCATCACGTAGAGGGCGAAGAGGTCCCGGGTGAAGATGATTCCGAAGGTCAGCGCCGCGCGTGCGAGGTCGCTGCCGACCAGGATCGCCTTGCGGTCGAGCCGGTCGGCGAGGACCCCGACGAAGGGCCCGGCGAGCGTCGGCAGCAGACGGGCCACCAGGATGCCGCCGACAGCGGATGCCCTCCCGCCGAGCTCCGCCGCCAGCACGACCAGCGCAACCATGGAGATCGCGTCGCCGAGGAAAGAGATTGCCTGTCCCGTCCAGAGCCTGACGAAGCCCCGGTTTCTGAGGAGGGATTCTTCCGGCCGATCCACCTCCACCCCCGTCGGTGCGCATAGAGTCTCTAACTAGGCATCATCATGTTACGCCAGTCGTGTGCCGAGGGCAAAGCGCCTTTATCTGGGGGTGGAGGAGCCGCGGTATCGCTCGTCGTGCTCGCGCCGCTGGCGGTCCATCCGGCGGGCCGCCTCGAGCACGTCCTCGGGGCTGAGGCTCCTGAGCGCGCCGGTCTCGAGCACCTGCTCTACGGAGTGCTCGGGTATCCTCATCCATCCCGCGGCGTGCTCCACGGGCAGCGGCCTGCCCGCCAGGCGGCAGAACAGCCACACGGCCCATCTCCCCGCGCCGAACCCCGCCAGGAACCTCACCAAGACGCGACCACCTCCGTGTCAGAGCCTGCCATGCGGGAATTCTAGCCCAGGGCGGTCCGGCGGGCGGCTTGAGATACAATGGTCCAAATGGGGCACGGCGGCGGTACGGACGATTTCTACGAGCTGGTCGAGAGGGCCATGGAGAGCATCCCCCCCGAGCTCACGGCGCTGCTCGAGAACGTGGCGATAGTGGTCGAGGACTGGCCGAACCTCTCCTCCCCGCTCGCCCCGGGCTCGAACGACCTCTACGGGCTCTACGAGGGGATCCCGGTCAGCCGGCGCGGCGCGGGCTACGGAGCGCAGCTGCCCGATAGGATCACGATCTTCCGCGGCCCGCTGGAGCGGGATTTTCCGCCGGAGGAGCTCGAGGAGCAGGTCCGCATCACCGTGATCCACGAGCTGGCGCACCACTTCGGGATAGACGACGGGCGGCTCGAGGAGCTGGGGTGGGCATGAAAGCGGCGGGGGGGTCGGTGCGGATCGAACGTCACATCGACGCGCCGGCCGACCGCGTCGCGCGCTACATCGGCGATTTCCGCAACGCCCGGGAGTGGATGGTCGGTGTGGAGGCCGTGGAGAGGCTCGACGGGGAGCGCTACCGGCTGTACCTCGAGACCCCGGTGGGCAGGATGGAACCTGAGGCGAAGATCACCGAGCGCGGCGAGGACCGCATCCGCTGGATCTACACCTCGGTCGTCGATGGCGGGGGGGAGGTGGTCGTGCGTCCCGACGGGGAGCGCGGCTGCGTGGTCTCCTACAGCGGACATTTCCGGCTCCGACGCGGCCTTCTCGACCGGGCGGCCCGGCTCGTCGGGGCCGAGAGGTTCGCCCGCAGGAACGGTGAGCGCTCGCTGGAGCGCCTCAAAGCGCTCATGGAGGCGCGCGGGTGATGAATGGTGGCTCTGAGGGAGGAGTCCGGTAGGTGATTGGTCCATTCGAAGTTCTCGTCTTCGCCTTCGTGGTCTTCGTGGTGCTGGGGCCGCGCAGGATCTCGCGGATGACGCGCTCCACGATCCGGGGCACGAGGGACTTTTTGGACGAGCTCGGCCGCGCGAAGAGGGAAGAGATAGGCGAAGAGGAGAAGGAGCGGCGCCCCTAGAGGAGTCGCAGGTGCCACTCGCCGTCGAGGCGGGCGTTCGGATCCTCTCGCAGCAGCTCCTCCGGGAGCTCCTCCCCCTCCGAGAGCAGGCGTACCGTCCCTTCCTCGGGGAGGACCTCGTAAGTCCGGCAGGAGAGGCCGGCCCAGCGGAAGCTCACCACCACCGGTGGTGGCACTCCTGCTCCGAAGGTGAGCCTCACCTCTGGCCTGCCGAAGGACTTGGCGATGGCTCCGACCTCCCTTGCCGCCTCTCGGGAGCCGCTGAAGGCTCTGGCGGCCGCCTCGATCCTCTTCCCGGGGTCCGTGAGCGTTGAGAGGAGTGACTCGAGCTTATGCAGCCGGGAGCGCAGGGTGGCGTTCTCCTCCTCGAGCCGGGCGAGCTTTCGCCGCAGGTCTCTCGTCTCCTCGTCCCTGCGGCGAAACAGGGAGCCTCGCCTCTCCCTGAGAGAGCTGAGCTCCCTCTGCACGGCCTCCCGGTCGGCCTTCGCCTCGTCGGCCTCGAGCCGCAGGGCGGCGAGCTCCTCGTAGAGGTTGCGCAGGTGCTCCTCCCGGGCCTCGAGGCGGGAGCGCAGCTCCTCCGGCTCCACTCCGGCTAGTCCTCGTCTGTGGAGTCCGGCTTCCCGCGGGCCGCGCGTCCGGCGCCGCCGGGAGCCTTCTCCTCCCCTTCCTTCCCGGCTTTCTTCGGGGGCTCTTCCTGCTCCTCCGGGGGTTTGGGGAGCCCCGTGATCTCGTGCACCTTTTCGAAGAGCTCCTCGGGGGAGGGGCGTTCTTCTAGCCAGGCGTGCGCTATGCGGCGGTCCTTGCCCACGATGAAGGTCGCCGGCCGGGCGTAATCCCCGTGTTCACGGTCGCGCTCCAGAAGCCCCCACTCGGTGACCCACTCCCGGGTGTAGTCGTAGAGGACGTAGGATTTGATGCCGGTCTTGCGCCAGAACTCACGCGCCTCGTCCGGCTCGGCCACGCCGATGCCGACGATGGTGCCGAGCGCGAGGTTTATGTCGTCTTCCTTCTTCGCCAGCGCCCGGAAGTATTCTGCGTCCTCCTCCGACCACGGGCGGTAGAAGGCGACCACGACGGGTCCCCGGACGGTGCGCAGGCTGAGACGCAGCCTGCCTCCCTGCGCGCTCTGCAGGTTGAAGTCCGGGGCCTCCTCGCCAACCTTCGGGATCGCTGCCTTCGTGCGTGCCACCTTCGAGATCCTCCTTGAGCCGTGTGGGCCGCTTCCGTAGCATCCATATTACAGCAGCTTCCGGTGCGGTCTCCCCCTGTGGTACCTTTCCCCGGATGGACGAGGGTTTCTTCCGGAGGTGACCGCACCCTGAAGCTTCTCATGACCCACGGCTACATGTTCTCCGGCTCGGGGAGCAACGTCTACGTGCAGAACCTCTGTCGGGCGCTGGTGCGCGGGGGACACGAGGTGCACCTGCTCTGTCAGGAGCCCGACCCCCTCTCCTACGACTTCGTGGACGCCCACGCCACGGCGGACGCGGGTGGGACCGGGGTGCTCGGCGAAAGGAGCACGCCGTACCCGGGACGCTGCGTGGTCTACAACCCCGTGATCGGAGACCTCCTGCCGGTCTACGTCTACGACGAATACCCCGGCTGGCGGGTGAAGACCTTCCTGGATCTCACGCAGGAAGAGCTCGACCTCTACCTCGAGGCGAACGCGGCCGCGCTCGAGACGGTCGCGCGCGAAAGCGGGGCTCCGGCCGCCGTCACCAACCACTCGGTCCCCGGCCCTCTCATAGCCCGCCGGGCGCTCGGGGGTCTCGGCGTACCCTACGTGAGCATCGTGCACGGCAGCTGCCTGCAGTACGTGGCGAGGAGGAGCCCCCTTTACATGGAGCTGGCCCGCGAGGGGCTCGCCGGGGCAAGGCGCATCCTCGCCCTCTCGCGGCACAGCGCCGGCACGATCGCGGAGGACTTCCCGCATCTCGCCGGGAGGACCATCTCCTTCCCGGGCGGGGTGGACACCGACCTCTTCCGCCCCGACGCGCTCGACCCCGCGCTCCCCCGAGAGCTTCGCGGGGGGGCGGGGCGTGGCCCGGAGCAGGCCCGCGCGCTCCTCGAGCTGCAGGAGCGAGGCCCAGAGACCCCCGGCGAGCTCGCGGAGCGTCTGGCCTCCATCGCCGCCACCTACGACGCCCGTGCCCACGACCGGGACGCGGGTGAGAGGCTGGAGCGTCTTTTCGCGGCCGACGGGCCGCTCGTCGTCTACGTCGGCAAGCTCATCCACTCCAAGGGGGTGCACGTCCTGCTCCAGGCTTTTGCCCGGGTCAGGAGGAGGACCGGGGCCCGGCTGCTCGTCGTCGGGTTCGGGACCTTCCGGGAGGCGCTGCAGGCGCTCACGCTCGCGCTCGGGACCGGAGATGGGCGCCTGCTCTCGCTCGTCGCGCGCTCCGGGCGGCTCCTCGAGGGAGGCGTGGAGGCCCCTCTGGAGCACTTCGAGCCGGGGCCGGGGCTGCTGCGCGAGGCGGAGGGGATGCACGAGGACGTCGAGTTCATCGGGCCACTCTACCACGAAGACCTCGCGCGGCTGCTCCCGGCGGCGGAGGTGTCCGTGGTGCCCTCGATCTTCCCGGAGACCTTCGGGCTCGTCGCCGCCGAAGAGGCGGCGAGCGGGGTGGTGCCCTTCGTGGCGAACCACTCCGGCCTCTCCGAAGCCGCGGCGATCATCGGGAAGGGACTTCCCTTCCCGCTCGCGGTGGGGATGGAGGATTTTGGAGAGAACCTGGCCCGCGCCCTGATAAAGTATCTTGGGCTTCCGGAGGAGGAGCGCCGGCTGAGCCGCGAAACCGTGCGGCGCAACTGCGTCGAGCATCTCGGATGGGAGAGGCTCGCCGGACGTCTCGTGAGGCTCTGCGCCGGAGAGGAGTAGGTTTTTGGGAGATCTGCAGCGCGTACTGCTCGATTTCGGTCTCATCCTCGGTGCCGGGCTCGTCTCGCAGCTCGTCGCCAGGATCGTGAGGCTGCCGGAGATGATCGTCATGATCGCGGCCGGCGTTCTCATCGGTCCCGCGGTGCTCGGGGTCGCCTCCAACCCTTTGGGCGGGGTGGGGGCTCAGCTCCTGTTCAACGCCGGGGTCGCGATGATCCTGTTCCACGGCGGGGTCGGGGTCTCGCTCAAGGTCATCTCGCGCGTCGCGTTCGGGCTCGGGATGCTGGTGTTGCCCGGCGTGCTCATAACCGCCTTCATCGTCGCGCTCGCGGTCGCGGGGGTCTTCGGGGTGGGTTTTGCGGTCGCGCTCATGGTCGGGGCGATCCTCTCGGCCACCGACCCGGCCATCCTGATCCCGCTCTTCGACCGGCTCAACATCCGTCCCAAGATCTCGCAGACCCTGATCTCGGAGTCGGCCTTCAACGACCCCATAAGCACGGTTCTGGCGCTGGCGCTGGTGGGGACCGTGCAGTCCGGGAGCTTCACCCTCTCGGACACCTTCTTCGGGTTCGTCGAGGAGATGGTGATCGGGACCGCGATCGGGCTCTTCGCCGGGTTCTTGCTCGCCTACCTGGTCTCCACGACGACCCGCTGGGGGATCTGGGACGAGGCCCCCGGCGTGGCGATACTCGCGGTGGTGGCGCTCGCTTACTTCTCGAACGAGGCGGTGGGGGGCTCCGGGTACCTGGCCGCGTTCGTGATGGGGCTCGTGGTCGGCAACATGGGCGATCTCAGGCTCGGCAGGAGGCTCGGGCTCGGGCAGGACGAGGTCCACGCCCGCCGGCTGGAGAGCTTCGTGGCCCAGATCGCCGAGATCGCCACCGTGCTGATCTTCGTCACCCTCGGGATAAACCTGCCCTTCGACGCGCTCTCGAAGTACTTCCTCGGGGGGCTCGTGGTGATGGCCGTCTTCATCTTCGTAGCCCGGCCCGTCACGGTGCTCGTCTCCCTGCTGCCGGATCGCAGGGCCCGCTGGAGCCGGGACGAGCTCCTCTTTTTGTGCTGGTCGCGCGAGACCGGGGTCGTGCCGACGGCGGTGGCGAGCCTGCTGCTCGCCCAGGGGGTGAAGGGGGCGGACATCGCCGTCTCGATGGTCGCGCTCGCGGTCTTCGCCACGCTCTTGCTCCAGGCCACCACCGCTGCCCCGCTCGCCCGCCGGCTCGGTTTGATCGAGGGCACACCGGCGGATGCCGGGTAGGGCATCTGGGATACAATCCTCTAGGAGAAAGGCGGCGACCCGAGGAAGCCATGGTACAGCTCACAGACAGCTACGACAGGAAGATCGACTACCTGAGGATATCGGTCACCGACCGGTGCAACTTCCGCTGCCAGTACTGCATGCCCGAGGACATAAAGTTCCAGGATAAAAGCGAGCACCTCACGCTCGACGAGATGCTCACCTTCGCCGAGGCGTGCCTCGCTTTAGGGATAACCAAGGTGCGCGTGACCGGCGGCGAGCCGCTGGTTCGCAAGGGCGTCGTCGACTTCGTGGGCGGCCTGAAGTCGCTCGGCTTCAAAGAGGTCACGATGACGACCAACGGTTTTCTCCTCCGGGACAACCTGGATGCCCTGGTCGAGGCCGGGCTCGACAGGATAAACATCTCCCTCGATACCTTGAAGCCCGAGAAGTTCGCGTTCATAACCCGCCGCGACCACTTCCAGAGAGTCTGGGACGCGATAATGGCCGCGCTCGAGACACCCTTGTCGCCGGTGAAGATAAACGCGGTGGCGATGCGGGGGATAAACGACGACGAGATCGCGGACATGGCCCGGCTCACGCTTCGCTACCCGCTGCACGTGCGCTTCATCGAGCTGATGCCCTTAAACGGCGACACCGACGGCACCCGCTTCCGCAAGCTCTTCATCTCGGGGCGCGAGATCCTCGAGCGGGCGCAGGAAGAGCTCGGCGAGCTCGAACCAGTCGAGAAGGAGGACCCGGCCGCCCCGGCCGACGAGTTCAGGTTCGCCGGCGCTCCGGGCAACTTCGGAGTCATAACCCCGGTCTCCGAACCTTTCTGCGCGATGTGCTCGCGCCTGAGGCTCACGGCCGACGGCAAGATCCACCCCTGCCTGCTCACCGACCTGGACGTGCCGGTGAAGGATGCGATCCGCTCTCCCGACCCGATCCCGGCCATACACGAGGTTCTCTGGCACGCCGCCCGCATAAAGCCCCCGGCGGGGCAGACCCTCCCCGAGGAGTCGCGGCGGCGGACGATGAGCCAGATCGGGGGCTAGAGAGCCGGTTCTCTCTTCGGAGTCTGCGGGTGAGGAAGGGTGCGCCCAGGTCCTTCCTCCGTGGGAGCCCCGGCGTGGCGGCCGTGTAGACCATGTGGTGTAGTGCGTCGACGGCGACCTCCTTCATCCCCCACCGTGTCAGCGGGGGCGTGACACCGAGAGCCGGCAGCATCACCTGTTCCGCGCCCCAGACGAGCGCGAAGTGAGCTGTGGTCGCCGCGGGCCACGAGAGGCCGGAGGCAGCGATCAGCCCACGAACGCCTCCCCAGCCGATGCCGTATCCCCAGTGGACGAGGTTCGAGAAGCGTGCTTTTGCCCCTTCGTCCACCGGCTCGACCCCCAGGATTTTCGCCGCTGCCCGGGCGGGCGTCGAGCTGGCACCCCGCCCCCGGAGTCTCGCCTCGACGGTGCTCGATACCGTCATCGCTGCGGTGCCGGCGACTCCGGCGAAGATCCCTTTGCCCAGGTTCGCCGCGGTGTCTGCGAGTTTCACGCATCGACCCCCTTGCAAGTGTGGATTGTGGGTGCGGCGGATATGAAGAGGGCGGCCGGGATGTGATCCTCGAAGCTCCCGGCCGCCCTACGTGTCTCAGATCCCCAGCTTCTCGCTGATCCGTCTCTGGTCGAAACCCACTATCACCTCACCGTCTATGACGGTGGTTGGGGTAGCCTGCGACCCCATGCGGACCATGGCCTGCATGGCGTCCAGGTCGGCGCGGATGTTCTTCTCTGTGAACTCCACACCTCTCCGGGAGAGAAACTCCTTCTCCTGTTGGCAGGCCGAACACCCGGGCTGGGTGTAGACGACGATCTCGTGCTGCTCCACGTTCTCACTCCTTTCGATATCTTCCCGGACGGGCGGTGGAAGGACGAACCTCAGAAAGTGATCACCTGATAACCTTCGGAGACCAGCTTCTGCAGGCTGGGGTGCCCCCTGTAATCCCTGAGCAGGGTGACGCCGCTGCGTTCGATCTGGTCCTTGACGCCGAAGGCGCTGGCGCAGTACCCGCAGGCGCCGGCTATCTGGTCCTTGGCCATCTCGAAGGCCTTGTTGTATTTGTTGCCGGGATCGGAGAGTTCCGGGATCCACTTGGTCCCGGCTCCGTCGAAGATGATCTTCGCTTCATCGCCGGCTTCCTTGAATTCTTGGGCGGAGGTGAGGGCGTTCGCCAACCGGCCCAGGTCTCCGTGCGTCTCGGTGTCCGCAAGCACCACGATGGCTACTTTGGCCACTTGCGATACCTCCTTTTCCGGCTTCTCTGGTTTGTCTTCTCCACCCATACCGACTGCATGAAGAGAAGTTTTCTTACCGGGTTGCTGGCAATGACGTGGAAGGAGGGGCCCGGCCGGGCCCCTCCTTCCACGTCGCTCGTCCCCTGTCGGCCGAGTTCATCCTCCATTTCTGCCCGGGGTTCCCCTGGCACTCAGTAACAAGCCCAGCACCGTGCCGAAGAAGAAGGTGTGGGCGAAGAACTGCACCACGGGGTTGGCCATCGCGAACCAGGAGAAGGCGAGCGGCGCGATTACGTAGAAGTTGACGATCCAGAGCACCAGCCCGAAGACGGTCGCCGCACCGACGAGCCTCAGGCGGTTGCCGTGCAGGAAGCTCACGCCCCAGACAAACGCCCCGAACACCACCCCGTAGATCATCGAGAGGAACATGTGGATGGCCAGACCCACCGGGACGATGGTGGAAAGCCCGATCATCGGTTTCGGCGTGGGGAGCGCCTCCTTGCCGAGCCCGATCGCCCCGATCATCATGAGGGGGGTGAAGAAACCCTGGCCCATGATCGCAGCCACCACCATCTCGAAGGCGGCGAAGATCACGCCCGCGATGAGCCCCCCGATCAGACCGGCGATCACCCACCTTCCCGCCGTGGTCCGGACTCCTTGGCTTGCCGTGCTCATGATTCTCCTTCCCGCGTTTGCCCGCATAAAACGACCTTTCGTCTACGTTGACGACGCGGTTGGAACTTTTCTTACCTGACTTTGCGGAGCTCGTCCGGGGTCTCTTCTGCTCCCCGGGCGCTCGAAGAGCCTGGAAGGTGGCCCGACGTTTCGGGCTACAATGGTCCGAGTGCGGAGAGGTCCATGAGAGAGCGGAGCAACGAAGAGTGGCTCGCGGCGCTGCGAGGTGCGCGTCGCGAGGAGGCGGTGGCCGATCTTCGGGTGGTGCTGGTGCGTGGGCTGAAGGCGGCGTTTGCTGGCCGAGGAAGAGGTGAACTCGAGACCTCCGTCGAGGATCTGGCCCACGAGGCCCTGATGAAGGTACTGGACAACCTGGACTCCTTCAGGGGCGAGAGCCGCTTCACCACCTGGGCGCAGAAGATCGCCATCAGGGTGGCGTTCACCGAGCTCAGGCGGAAGCACTGGCGTGACGTCTCCCTGCAGGATGTGCTGGAGAAGGGGGAGTCCCGCTTCTCCGGGCTGGATACGGTGGTCGATAGCGCTCCCACCCCCGAGGAGACGGCCACCCGACGGCTGATGCTGGAGACGTTGGGGCGCTTCATCGAGGAGGAGTTGACCGAGAGACAGCGCCGGGCCCTCGTAGCGGTGATCCTCGGCGGCATGCCCCTGGAGGAGGTGGCCAGGCGCATGGGTACCACGAGGGGGGCGCTCTACAAGCTGCTGCACGACGCGCGCAAGAAGCTCAAGAAGAGGATCGAGGCGGAGGGGTTCTCCATCGAAGAGGTGCTGGGGGTGGACGACGAGAGGTAACGGAGAGCGGTATGATCGCGTCTGAAGAGGAGAGCTTGCGAAGGAAAGCGGTGTTTTGAACTCAGACGATCTGGACAGGCTGGCACGCGCGATCGGCGGGACCTCCGAGGAGGAGATCGGCTGCGACGAGTGTTTCGAACAGCTCGACCGTTTCGTGGAGATGGAGCTGGCCGGGCTGGATGCCGCGGAGGCCATGCCGCTGGTGAAGGATCACCTGGAGAGGTGCGGCGATTGCCGGGAGGAGTTCGAGGCCCTGCTCGCGGCCTTGCAGGCGGCGAGGGGCTCCAGCCCGGTGAGGTCTGTGTGGGGGAGGCTGCGCCGGATCTTCGGCGTGGGGTGAACGGTCGGGGAAGATCGGCGCCTTTCGCTGCTGAGGCGAAGTAAGAGATCCGTGCGCCGGGGCGTCGGGACCTTGTAGAGGCTCGGCGGCCGTCGCGGGGTGTCCGCGTACCTGCCGCGGGCCGTTCGCGATGGAGGCTAATGTCTTTGCGAGGTGGACGCTTTGAGGGAAGAGCTGCTGGAGACCCTGGACACCGCCTCGTGGAGGCCTGTCCATACCAGGATCACGCTGGCCCTGGGGGTGGCGTGGCTTCTGGATGCGTTCGAGGTATCGATAATCGGGTCGGTGCTGCCGACGATCGCGCAGCAGTGGGACCTCTCCGGCCTGCAGGGCACCTCCCTGATAGCCGTCTGGCTCGTGGGCATAATGGCCGGAGCACAGGGGGCGGGGGTTCTGGCTGACCGGTTCGGTAGGCGCAGGCTCTTCCTGGTCACTCTGACCTTCTATGCCACCTTCACGCTGCTGAGCGCTTTCTCCGTCGACTACCCGATGCTCATGGTTTTACGCTTTCTCACGGCTCTGGGCGTCGGAGCGGAGTACTCGGCGATCAACGCCGCCATAAGCGAGTTCATCCCGGCCCGCTACCGGGGACGGGCGAACGCTGCGGTGATGAGCTTCTGGGGTGCGGGCGCGCTCGTGGCCGCCGGAGTGGGCGCCGTGGTGCTCGCCGCCCTGCCCGCAGGAGTGGGCTGGCGGGTGGGGTTCGCGGCCGGCGCGGTGATGGCGCTCGTGGCGCTGCTCGCTCGCCGGACGCTCCCGGAGTCCCCCCGCTGGTTGCTGCGCCGGGGAGAGACCGGCAAGGCTGGCGAGATCGTAGAGCGGATCACGGGCGTTCGTATCTCCGCTCCTGATAGAGGTGTCACTTCCGGAGAGTTTCGGGCTTCCGTCGGGGAACTTCTGCGGCGGGTGCCTGGTCGTACGGCTCTGGGAGCGGTCCTGGATTTCTCCGAGGCGAGCGGTTACTACGGGCTCTTCGCGTTCTTCGCCGTACTGGTGACGGCGGCTTCTGGGATACCCGCCTCGCGGGTGCCGGCGTACTTCGCGGGGGGAAGCGCCGGGGCTCTCGCCGGAGGGGTGCTCGCTGCGGCGGTCATGGACCGTTTCCCGCGGGCAACCACGGTGACCTCGGCGTACGTGCTGGCCGCCGCGAGCCTGGGGGTACTCGGGCTCGCGGCGGCCGCGGGTGGTCCGGAGGCTGTGATGTGGGCGTTTTTCCTGGCCAACGGGACGGCCACCGCCGCCTGGGTCTCGGCCTATCCGACCTTTACCGAGCTGTTCCCCACCCCGCTGCGTTCGACGGGGGTCGGGTTCTCGGTCTCGGTGGGCAGGGTCGGGGCGGCGCTCTCCTCGATGGGGCTCGCCGCGGTGGCCTCGGCGTTCAGCCTGACGGCGGCCTTCGGGCTGCTCGCGGGGTTCTGGCTCCTGGGGGCGGCCGGGATGTACGTGTGGAGCCGGAGCGGAGGGCCGGAGGGCTGCCGGGTGCCCCTGGAGCGGCTCGAGCCGGAGATTTACGAGAGGAGGGCTGGCTGATGCGAGTGGTCGAAGAGTGGACCGAGCACGAGAAGATCGCCGTCTTCGGCGGCGTGTACAACAACGCGCTCTCGCTCGAGGCGGTGATCCGGGACGCGAAGGATCGGGGGGCGGGAGCCCTCTACTGCCTGGGGGACCTGGGCGGCTACGGTCCTCACCCGGACAGGGTGTGGCCGCTCTTGCTCGAAAACGGTGTGCGGTGCATCGCCGGCAACTACGACCTCTCCATCCGGGAGGATCGTCCCGATTGCGGCTGTGGTTACACCGACGAGCGGGACAACCTCTACGCTCAGATCGCCTACGCCTACACCCGGAAGAACACCTCCGATGAGTTCAGGGAGTGGATGTGGACCCTGCCGGATCAGATCCTGCTGCACATGGGCGAGAAGACCCTGAGGATGGTGCACGGGAGCCCATTCGCGGTCAACGAGTTCTTGTGGGAGTCCACGCCGGACGAGGTCATCGAGCACCACCTGGAGGCGGCTGGAGCGGATGTCCTGCTGTGTGCCCACACGGGGCTTCACTGGCAGCGGGAGGTGGGCGGGAGGAAGGTGGTGAACGTCGGTGCCATCGGCCGCCCAGCGAACGACGGGCGTACGGAGGTCTGGTACGCGCTGTTGAGCAAGGAGGGGGGCGAGGTGGGCGCGGAGTTCGTCCCGGTGTCCTACGATCACGAGGAACTCGCCCGGCAGATGCGTGAGGAGGGGCTTCCGGAGCCGTTCGTCGAGACGATACTGACCGGATGGTGGACGAGCTGTCTGGAGGTGCTGCCTCCCTACGAGCGCTCCCGGGGACGCTTCCACCTCTACAGGGAAGCTGCGGAGATCGAGGTTGGAGAAGGGCTCTCCTGGGGCGAGGCCGCCACCCTGCCGGACGACGGAAGGGATGTGGTTTCGATCTTCGGCACCCCGTTGTTCCCAGCCCACCTATGGGTCTATGCCAACTACGACTGCAACTTCAGCTGCCGCTACTGTTCCGTGGGCTCCAACCCCCATGTCAGGAGGCGGGCCTTCGGGATCGAAGAGTTCGAACGCCTCGTGGAAGAGGCCGAAGATCTGGGCTTCAGGCAGCTCTACTTGACCGGTGGGGAGCCGTTTTTGCTCCCCGAGCTCGGAGAACTCGTGGCGCGGGCGGTCTCGCGGATGCCCACCACCGTGCTCTCGAACGCCACGCTGTTCGGGGCGCCGAGCAAGCGCAGGGTGCTGGAGCGTTTCGCCGGAGAGCCCGGTTTCTCTCTGCAGGTCTCCGTGGACGGCGGCATCCCGGAGCTGCACGACCTCTACCGGGGCCCGGGGAGCTGGAGGCGAGCGATGGAGGGTATAAAGATCGCCCGCGAGATGGGGATCAGGGTGCGGGTCGGGACGACCGAGACACCGAAGAACGTGAAGGGTATCCCAGTCCTGCGGGAGATGCTCGCGGAGATCGGGGTGGCTCCCGAGGACCACGTGGTGCGGCCCCTGGTGAGGCGGGGTGAATCGGGGGAGGGGATGGAGATAGAGGGCTCGATGCTGGTGCCCGAGCTCACCGTCTCCACCGAAGGGGTGGCCTGGCACCCGGCCGGGGTCAACGATGCGGGGATCACGGACCTCCTGGTGAGCGAGGAGATCTTCCCGCTGCGAAGGTCGGTGGAGAGGGTTGTGGAGCGTTTCCTGGAGTACCGGCAGCTCGATGGCTCGCTCCCCCGTGCCTACCACTGCGCGTAGCGCCGGGATGGTGCGCATCCTCATCATGACCAAGGCCCCTCTCCCCGGTTTGGTCAAGACGCGTCTCGGCCTCGAACCGCACCGGGCGGCGGAGCTGCAGAGAGCCTCCATCATGGATGTGGTCGCGAAGGTCCGATCTCTGGGACCCGTCACCGTCGCCGGTTTCCCCGAGGAGCACCTCGGCCTCATAGAGCCGCTGCTGCCGCCCGGTGTGAGGCTGATGGCACAGGTCGGGGCGAACCTGGGAGAGAGGATGTACTCGGCGGCGGGGAGGCTGTTCGCAGAAGATCCCGGGCCGCTCCTGATACTGGGCACCGACGCCCCGACGCTGCCTCCGAGCCGTCTCCGGGAAGCGACGGAGGCGCTGGATGCCTGCGAGGTCTCCATCGTGCCGAGTCGGGACGGGGGATACGTCCTCCTCGGCCTCAGGCGGCTGTTCGGAGAGCCTTTTTCGGGGATAACGTGGTCTACGGAGGTCGTCTTCCGGCAGACCTTGCAGAGGGTGCGGGAGGCTGGTATCTCCGTCCGCGTCCTCGAGCCCTGGTACGACGTGGATACTCCGGAGGATCTGCGCCGACTCGGAACGGAGCTGGAGGAGGACCCCGGGCTCGCCCCGCACCTGGCGGAGGTGCTCGGGGTGGCCATCACCCGGGAGGGCGGCATCCCGTGAGTGGGAGGCGAGTCTCGGTCGTGATCCCGACCCTCAACGAGGCGGCCTGCATAGGCTCGCTCCTCGAACGTCTTTGGGGAATGCCGCAGATACGGGAGGTCGTGGTGGCAGATGGAGGCTCGACGGACGGCACCCCGGAGCTCGTCCGGCCTCCGGCCCGGCTGGTCCGGAGCGAACCGGGCCGGGGGATCCAACTCAACGCCGGGGCGAGGGTGACTTCCGGAGAGGTGTTGTTCTTCCTGCACGCCGACGTGGTGCCTCCGCGGGATGCCGCGCTCCGGATGCTGGAGGCAATCGAGAACGGCGCGGTGGGCGGCAACTTCCGCCTCTCCTACCCAGGCGGCGGCGTCCTCGGGTGGTGGCTGGAGATCGTGGCCGCGATCTACCGCGGCTTCGGCCGCTACTACGGGGACTCCGGGATCTTCGTCAGGAGGGACGTCTACGAGAGGCTGGGCGGTTTCCCAGAGATCCCCATCATGGAAGACCTCGTCTTCGCGCGCAGGATGGAGGCTGCGGGAAAGACGGCCTGCCTGCCCGGCCCGATGATAAGCTCACCGCGCCGCTGGCGGGGACGCCCGCTGCGTACCCTGCTGCTCTGGGGTTTCATGCAGACGGCGTTCGCTTTCGGGGTGAGCCCCTGGTGCCTCGCCCGCCTGTACAACGTGCAGAACGTGCGGCGGAACGGGGAGGAGGGCCGTTGAGGGTCGTCCTCGTCGGCGGAGGGCATGCCCATCTGTACACCCTTCTGCGCACGGCGGAACTGGTCGATCGGGGGGGCGAAGTGACGCTGGTGAGCGACTCGCCATACCTCCACTACTCCGGGATGGCGACGGGTGTGATCTCCGGCCTCTACGAACCCCGGCGGTATCGCATCGACGTGCGCGGGCTCGTCGAGAGAGGTGGAGGTGTTTTCGTCCAGGACCGGGTGGTGCGGATAGACGCGGCTGAAAAGGAGATCGTCCTGAACGGGGGCGAGACCGTCTCTTACGATGTTGCCTCGGTCTGCCTGGGCAGCGAAACCCCTGGACGCGGGATGGACGCGTTGTGCATAAAACCGGTGGAGAACGTGGTGGAGATCCGGAACAGGCTCCTCTCCCTGGTACGTTCTCGCATCCCCAGGGTGTTGGTCGTCGGTGGAGGTGCCGCGGGTTGTGAGGTGGCGGCGAACGTCCTGGCGCTCTTCGAGCGGGTGGGGGTGCGAGGGGACGTCACGCTCACCGAGAGGAGCGAGGGGTTGCTGCAGGGTGCTCCACGGAGGGCACGGGAGCATGCTGGGGCGCACCTGCGTGCGAGGGGGGCGAAGGTGCTGACGAACACGCACGTCGTCTCTCTCACCGATGGTGTAGCCCGGACGCGCGAGGGCCGGGAGCTTCTCTACGACCTGGCCGTGCTCGCGACGGGCGTCGTACCGCCCGACGTTTTTCGAACCTCGGGTCTTTCCACGGGGAAGGACGGCGGCCTTCTGGTGGACGAGAAGCTGCGCAGCGTGGACGACGCGTGTCTCTTCGGTGGCGGCGACTGCATCTCCTACCGGGGAGAGAGCCTGCCCCGGTTCGGGGTCTTCGCCGTCCGCCAGGGGCCGGTGATCTATCGCAACCTGCGGGCCACCCTCGAAGGCGGACCTCTCGTCGGCTACAGGCCTCAGAGGCTTTTCCTCTACATCCTCAACTTCGGCGACGGCACCGGGCTCGCCGTCTACGGCCCCCTGGTCTGGCGTGGCCGGTTTCCCTGGAGGGTCAAGGATTGCATAGACAGGGGGTTCCTGGAGAGGTATCGCCTGGATGATGCCGATGTCTGAAAACCGGGACCGAAAGGAGCGGAGAGGATGCGGAGCAGATACGACCTGGTCGTCGTGGGTGGCGGGACGGCGGGGTTGGTGGCGGCCGCGGGAGGAGCGTACCTGGGAGCGAGGGTGGCGCTCGTCGAGCGTGACCGGCTGGGGGGTGAGTGTCTCAACTACGGTTGCGTGCCGACCAAGGCCCTCGTCAGGAGCGCCGGGGTGGCGAGCCTCATGCGTCGCGCAGGGGAGTTCGGGGTGAAACCGGTGGAGGTCGAGGTGGATTTCCCGGCTGTGATGGAGAGGATGCGAGAGATGATCCGGGTGGTCGGCGTCCACGACAGCCCGGGGCGATTCCGTCGCATGGGCGTCGATGTGTTCCTGGAGAGCGAGGCCAGACTCGATGCACCGGGCGAGGTCATGGTGGACGGCTGGCGTATCCCGGCGCGCAGCGTCATCCTCGCCACGGGTTCGCACTCCTCCGTTCCACCCGTAGAAGGGCTCGAGGAGACCGGCTACATGACCCATGTAGAAGCCCTGCGGATGGAGAGTTTGCCCGGATCCATCGTGATAATCGGGGCAGGGCCCGTAGGCTGCGAGTTCGCGCAGATCTTCGCCCGCTTCGGCTGCCGGGTGAGCGTGATCTCCTCCTCTTCCCTGCCGCTCCCGAGGGAGGAGCAAGAGGTGAGCGAGCGTCTGCTGCGAACTCTGCTCGCCGAGGGGATCACCTTCCACGGTGGGTTTCGGGCCGAGGCGGCACGCCGGGAGGGCAAGGACAAGGTCGTGGTTGCCCGCGACGAAGCTGGTGGGGCCATCGAGGAGCGTGCGGAGGAGATCCTCATCGCCGCCGGGCGTGCTCCCACCGTAGACGGCCTGAACCTGGAGGATGCCGGCGTGGAGCTGGGAGAATCCGGGATAAAAGTGGATGACAACCTCCGGACCACCGTCCCCGGTGTCTACGCCGCGGGGGATATAACCGGTGGGCGCCTCTTTACCCACGTGGCGGAGTATGAGGGTAAGCTGGCGCTGAGGAACGCGCTGTTCCCGGTGAAGGCCCGGGCCGACTACCGGGTGGTACCCTGGACGACCTTCACCGATCCCGAGGTGGCGCGGGTGGGGTTGACCGAGGAGGAGGCCCGCAAGGAACACGAGATGGTCGAGGTGTTCCGGCACCCTTTCGGCGAGGTGGACCGGGCGGTGACCGACGGTGAGACCGAGGGGTTCGTCAAAGTGGTGGCTGGCAAGGGGGGCGAGATCCTGGGCGCGCACATCATCGGACCAGGTGCGGGGGATCTCATCCACGAGTTCGTGCTGGCCATGCAGAGAGGCATCCCTCTCCGGCGGCTCTCCACCATGATCCACGTCTACCCTACCCTCTCGCAGGTCAACCAGCGGGTGGCGGACGGTTACTACAGAGAGAAGCTCTTCACCGCGACGAACCGTAAGGTGCTCGGTACGTTCTTCGGGTTGCGGCGGTTGCTCTCCTGACCTACCGTTCCACGCGGTAGACGTATCCGTGGTCGAAGGAGAAATCTTCCTCTGTCAGCAGCGTCACCGCATGCAGGAGAAGCCGCCGCAGGACCTCACCACCACGTGCCAGCCGCTGGTCCAACACCTCTTCTGGCTCCGGTTCGCCGACTCCGGCCGCCCGGTTGACCGGGAAGCCCACCAGCGCGTAGGGTATCTCCAGCTCCCCGGCCAGCACCGTCTCCGGCCCGCAGGTCTGGCTCACGGCCGCCACCCCGGCCGTCTTCAGCCACCCGACCTCGGCTTTCGTCTCGAACCGGGGGCCGTTGGTGCACCCGTAGACGCCCCCTGGGGTGAGGTCCAGCCCGAGCTCCCCGGCGGCAAGCAGTATCTTCTGCCGCAGGCGCGGCGAGTAGGGCTCCTCCTGGATCAGATGTCCCCGTTTGGGATCGTCCGGGTCGTCGAAGATGGTGCAGGGCTCGCCGCCCGGGAGACGGTTCTCGGGGAAGAACAGATCGTCGAAGAGGATGGGGGTTGCCAGGGGTATGGACGGGTCTACGGTCCCCACGACCGTGCTGGCGAGGATGGCCCGCGCGCCGAGTCGTTTCAGGGCCGCCAGGTTCGCCCGGTGATCGACGGCATGGGAGAGACGTCGGTGTCCCGCCAGGTGGCGTGCTATGCTCCCTACGCGCCACGGTCCCACCCTGCCGGTCGCGACCTCCACCTCGCCGAAGCGGGTTGCGACGGTTCTGCCCTCGGGTGACTCCAGGAGCTCCCCGACGCTCGAGCCGGTCATGATGCCGATGTCTATCACGGGGTCTTATCCCCTCCTTCGCTCCCGTCGATTCAGGTGTCCCACCGCCCTCCGCTCCTTCTACGGTGCCCGACGAACCAGGCCGTGAGCACGATGGCCAGAAGCGCGGCGGACAGTCCCCAGAAAGCGACGCCCGGGTGGGTGTGTCGCTCGCCCAGGCGGCTTCCGAGGAAGGTCACGATGATGCCGAGCGGGAGGATGCCTACCCCGGTGGTCCAGAGGTAGGTTCGCAGAGGGCTGCGCACGGCGCCCGCGGCTAGACCCACTGCGTTGAAGGGCACCAGCGGGATCAGACGCACCGTGAGCAGCGGGAACGCTCCTTCTCTCTGCAACCATTCGTCGAGCCGCCTCTGGTGGCGCTCGGGGATGGTGCGTTCGAGCAGGGGCCTGCCCCAGAAGCGTCCGGCGGCGTACAGGATCGAAGCCGAGAGCATGAACGCGCTCCAGGTTATGGCGAGCCCCTTCCAGAAGCCGAACGCGAGCCCGTTTGCCAGCGTCAGAAGCTCTGCCGGCAGCGGGATCACGGTGTGCAGCAGGATCAAGCCGACGGAGACCAGCGGGGCCAGGGCTCCGTAGCCTTCGATGATCCGGCGGACCTCGGCTTCGTCACCCTGAGAGACCGCACCGAAGAGGCCGGCGATGGGGTGTCGGACGGCGGGGATGCTCCACAGGATGAGGCCGAGGAAGATCAGCCCCAGCAACAGAGCCCACCGCCCCGTGAGCGCAGAGACGACCCGCAGGATGACCGATCGCTTCGCGGTGCTCACGCTCCCCGGCCTGTTCTCGATCGTTCGCTCATCCTTCTCTGGAGATGAGTCTACCCCCGAAAGAATTGGCGAGCACCACGCTGACGCTGGCGGCCATGGCGATCATGGCCCACACCGGGTAGACTAGCCCCGTTGCGGCCAGAGGGACGCCTATGCCGTTGAAGGCGAAGGCCAAAGAGATGTTCTGCACCGTCTTGCGGTAGGAGCTTACGCCTATGTGGTAGGCGTCGACCACCGCGCCGAGGCGCTCTCCTACCAGCACGATGTCCGCAGACTCTATGGCGATGTCGGTTCCGGCACCGATGGCGATGCCCACGTCTGACTGCATGAGGGCCGGGGCGTCGTTGATGCCGTCCCCGACCATGAGCACACGGTGTCCCTGCTCCTGCAACTCCCGCACGACGTACGCCTTGTCCTGGGGCAGGACCTCGGCCCGGTACTCCTCGATACCAACCTCGCGCGCCACTGCCCTGGCGGTGCGCTCGTTGTCGCCGGTGAGCATCACAGGCTCCAGACCCGCGGCTTTGAGGCGCTCGACCGCCTCCACGGCGTCGTCCTTTATCCGGTCGGCGAGGGCTATGAGCGCGGCGGGCTCGCCGTCTACGGCCAGGGCTACCACGGTGTTGCCCGCCGCCTGCAACTCTTCGAGCTTTCTGCGCGCACCTTCCAGCTCGACCCCCTCGCCTTCGACGAACCGGGGGTTGCCGATGGCGACGCGGTGACCCTCCACCGTGGCCGTGATCCCCTTACCGGACACGGACTGGAAGTCTTCCGCTTCCGGCACCGGGATCCCCCTCTCCGCGGCGGCGTCCACCACGGCCCGCGCCAGCGGGTGCTCGGAGGGGCCTTCGGCGGAGGCGGCGAGACGTAATGCCTCGTCCTCCTCGAAGCCATTCAAGGGGACCAACTCGACGAGCGCGGGCTTGCCCTCAGTGAGGGTGCCGGTCTTGTCCAGAACTACCCTCTTTACTTCCTTCAGGACCTGGAAGGCTTCGCCCGAGCGCATCAGGATGCCCTTCCGGGCGGCCATCCCACCACCCCGGATCATCGCCAGGGGCGTCGCCATCCCCAGGGCGCACGGGTAACCCATCACGAAGACGGCCAGGGCCGAGAAGATCGCCCGGCTCCAGTCGGGTTCTCCGGTAACCAGCCAGGCGCCCAGAGTCCAGATCAGGACGGCCAGAGCGGCGAAGCCGACCACGGTGGGCACGAAGACTTGCAAGACCTTATCCACCAGTTGCAGGATGCCGGGCTTCAGCGCCCGGGCCTCCTCGACCTGCCGGGTCACCTGCGAGAGGAAGCTCTCCTCGCCGACCTTCGTCACCCGCACCAGGAGCGTTCCGGTCTGGTTTACGGAGCCCCCGATCACCTCATCTCCAACCCCCTTCTCGTCGGGGATCGACTCTCCAGTAACCAGGCTCTGGTCCACGCCCGAGGTTCCTTCGGCGACCTCTCCGTCCACGGGGATCGACTCGCCGGGCCTCACACGCACCAGCTCGCCGGGCCGGACCTCCTCGAGCGGCACCTCCTCCTCGCGCCCGGCACGCACCACCCGGGCGGTGTTCGGCACCAGCTCCAGGAGCTTGCGCACCGCCTGGGAGCTGCGGGTCCTCACCTTCAGCGAGGTCCACTCCGAGAGCAGGTGATAGGTGGTGATGAAGGTCGCCACCGCGAAGAAGTCCGGTGTGGGGAAAGCCGGGAAGAAGTAGCCCAAGGAACCGCCCGCGAGCCCGGCGAAGGCCCCGAACTCCAGGAGGACGTGCTGGTTCAGGATGCCGCGCCGGAGGCTGTGGTAAGCCATTCCCAGGATATGCCGGCCCGGCCCGAAGACCGTAGCCAAGGCGAAGACGGGCATCACCACCAACATGACCGGGTTGCCTCTGTGGAACACCCCGACCCACATCAGGATCATCAGGATGAGCGAGGCCGCTGTGAAGCCCGCCGCTACCAGCACGTGGTTGCGGCTACCCTTTAGCCCGGCCTCCTCTTCCTCGAAGGAACGTACCTTCTCGGGGTCGCGCACGGTGTAGCCGAGGTCGAGTATGGTCTGCTTCAACGCCTCAGGCGCAACTTTGTCCGGCTCGTACTCGATCAGGGCCTCTTCGTGGGCGAGGTTGACGCTCGCCTCGTGCACCCCCTCGGTACGCTCCATAGCCTTCGTGATGGAGGAGACGCAGAAAGAGCAGCTCATGCCTCCGACCTTGAGTTGCAGCCTCTCTGTCCCATTGGCTCCGGCACCGTTTGCCCGCGCCGGAGCGTCCGGCTCGTTGGTCCTGGCCGCCGGACCTTTTCGATGGTCCCCGGACGAACTCATGCCGAACTTCCTCCGGACTCTACCTCGTAGCCGAGCAGGTCCAACCTCTCCTCGATCTGCTTTGAACTGACCTGATCCTGGTCATAGACGACCTCTATGCGCTGGGTCTTGTGGTCCGCCTCGACCTCCCTTACTCCGCTCAAACGCTTCAGAGCCCTGTCCACCCGCTCCTCGCAGCCCTCGCAGTGTAGCCTGTCTTTGCCGACGACCGTGAAAGCGATGTTCTTCTGAGCCATCGCGCTCCTCTCGTTGGGTTTCCCGCCGGTAAGGGTTATAAAGCTTGCAGTAGATATAAGGTCAAGGCGAGATGCGAGGAGGACGAGATGTCACGGATGAGGATCGGAGAGCTTGCGAAGAGGCTGGACCTGAACCCCCAGACCATCCGCTACTACGAGCGCATCGGGCTCTTACCGGAGCCGGAGCGTACGGACTCCGGCTACCGGATGTACGGAGAAGAGGACGAGGCACGGCTACGGTTCGTAAAGAATGCCCGCGGCGTGGGGCTGACGCTTGGGGAGGTCAGGGAGGTGCTGGCCTTCCACGAACGGGGAGAAGTGCCCTGCTCGTACGTCACGGAGGTCATCGCCCGACGGGCCGAGGAGGTGGAGCGGCGTATCGCCGAACTGACCGAGTTCAAGGCCAGGCTGGACGTGCTCTACGAGCGGGCCCTTGAGCGACCCGCCCGGGAACCTCGACCGCACGGCTACTGTCACATAATCGAGGGTGAGCGTGGCGCCGGCCGCGAACTGTCGGGCGTGCCGCGCGCATGAAGCCCCGGTGGGGCGGACGCTCCCGACGGCGAGCTGGGAGCTCTTCCACTACTGCTCCAGCGGTTCCTTGGCGGTCTCTTTGGCCAGAAGGAACGGCACCAGCGAGACCAGCGCGGCGGCCATCACGTAGAAAGCCGGCACCAGCTTGCTCCCGGTAGCGGCGATCAGGGCGGAGAGCACCAGCGGTGCTGTTCCGCCGAAGATGGAGGTGGAGAGGTTGTAACCGATCGCGAACCCGCCGTAGCGCACGCGGGTTCGAAACAGCGCGGGCAACGCGGAGGGCATCGTGCCGAGGAGCATCACCAGCAGGAGCCCGAGTACGAGCAGCCCGACGATCGTCTCGAAGAGATGTCCCTGCGACATCATCAGGAAGGCCGGGTACGGCAACAGCACGAGCCCCACACACGAGCCCACCAGGATGGGCTTGCGTCCGACGCGGTCCGAGAGGCGCCCCACGAAGGTTATGAGCGCCATCAGCAGGAGCATGAGCGCCACTACGATGAGCAGTGCAGAGCCCTCTCCGATCTTCAGGACTTGCGAGAGGTAGGTGGGCATGTAGGAGAGGACGGTGTAGTCGATCACGTTGTAGACGATCACCATCCCCACACACAGCAGTATCGGTCTCCAGTTCTGCGTGACGGTCTCCCGCAGGGGCGAGTCCGCGGTCTCCCCACGGTGCTCCATGCTCTTGAATCGTGGCGTGTCGTCCAGTCGGAGCCTGAGGTACAGCCCGATAGTACCCAGAGGACCGGCAGCCAGGAAGGGCACCCGCCAGCCCCAGGCATCCATGGCTTCCCGGGGCAGGAGTAAGGTCAGCACCGTCACCAGGGAAGCGCCGAGCACGTACCCCGCGAGGGTCCCGAATTCGAGCCAGCTGCACAAGAAACCCCTGCGCCGGTCGGAGGCGTACTCGGCGATGAACGTCGATGCTCCGCCGTACTCACCTCCCGTCGAGAACCCCTGCAGCAGCCGCGCCAGGACCAGCAGGATGGGAGCCAGAATCCCTATGGAAGCATACCCCGGCAGTAGCCCTATGGCGAACGTGGATCCGGACATGAGCAGTATGGTGGTGGCCAGGGTGCGCTGCCGCCCTATCCTGTCGCCCAGGGGACCGAAAAACAGCCCCCCGAAGGGCCGGATGAGGAATGACAGCGCGAACGCCGCGAAGGAGGAGAGGATCTGCACCGTGGTGCTCCCGGACGGGAAGAAAACCCTGCCTATGGTGACCGCAAGGTAGCTGTAGGTGCCGAAGTCGAACCATTCCATGCAGTTGCCCATCGCCGCGGCGGCGATGGCCCTTCGCATCGTCGACTCATCTACTCCGGTTGGTGACGACGTCTGCGCTTCCGTGGACATGAATTCCTTCCATGGTAGCATGCATCCGCGCATACCCGACCGGACGGCCGGGGCTCACGACGAACCGGGAGCTTGATCTGTTATGAATCCAACAGAGACGTTAGCATGGATATGCCTGCTCGTCAGGCAGGCTCGATGGTGGCGATGAGCCCCTCGTTCTGGAGCCCCTCCTGGTAGAGCTCGGCGAGCTCTTTGTGGCAGCGGGCCACGACCGCTTTCCCTCTGGTGTGGGCCTCGAGCATCAAGGAGACAGCGCGCGGGAGGCTCATGCGCGGGATGACCTTCCGCAGGGCGTAGACGACGTGGTCCATGGGGGTGTGGTCGTCGTTGTGCAGGATGACCTTGTAGGGGGGCTCCCCCGTGACCTTGCTGCGGGTCTCCTTCGCCGGTTTGGTGCCGGGAACGGTCTGCGTCATCTCACGTACCTCCGGTTACTCTCCTCGCTTTCTGCCGTGTATGAGGCTCACGACTTCTTCTAGCACCCGCTCGGCGTTCCTGTTGTTCGCGTATGCTATCTCCTTCGCGCGCGGCGTGCTCTCGGGCGCGGGGTCGTGCATGAGCACGGGAAGCTCGACCGGGCTTTCTTTCTCGTGTCGGGCGATCCACCCGGCGGGCACCTTCTCCGGGAGCTCCTGGTGCGAGAGCGCGGCCCACAAAGCCGTCCACGCCCGCGGGACGACGCGCCAGTGGTCGTACCCCCCTCCGCCCAGCGCGACCCAGCGCCCGCCGCAGAGCTCGTGGGCGAGCTCGTGCACCCGCCTCGGGATGTGCTCGTAGAGCGCCATGCTGGCCGAAAGGTGGGTGAGGGGATCCAGGGCGTGTCCGTCGCAGCCGTTCTGCGAGATGATGATGTCCGGCTCGAAGGCCCTCAAAGCCTCGGGCACGACGGCCTCGAAGCAGGAGATCCAGGACTCGTCGTCGGTGAACGGCTCGAGCGGTACGTTGACGGCGTAACCGTACCCCTCGCCCCTCCCGCGCTCCTCGACGCCACCGGTCCCGGGAAAGAGGAACCTCCCGGTCTCGTGCATGGAGATGGTGAGCACCTCCGGGTCGTCGTAGAACGCCCACTGCACCCCGTCGCCGTGGTGGGCGTCGGTGTCTAGATAGGCCACCCGCAGGTGCGGGTGCTCCTGCTTCAGGCGCGCTATGGCTACGGCCGCGTCGTTGTAGACGCAGAACCCGCTCGCCCGGGACCGCAGCGCGTGGTGCAGCCCCCCCGCGATGCACATCGCGTGCTCGCAGCTCCCGTCGGCCACCATCCGGGCCGCCGTGAGTACCGCCCCGACGACCCTGGCGGAGGCTTCGTGCATCCGGGGAAAGACCGGGTTGTCCGGGGTGTTGAGCCCGTAGTGGACTAGCTCCGAGAGATCCGAGACCTCGTCCGCCTTCTGCACGAGCCTCACGTAGGTGAGGCTGTGTACCTGCAGGAGATCCTCCTCGGTGGCCGGTGCGCCCTTCACGAAGCCGTAACCCTCGAACAGCCCCGCAGCTTCGCTCAGCTCCAGCGCGAGCCGGATGCGCAAGGGGTTGAACGGGTGGTCCTCGCCGAACCCGTAGTCTTCCAGCCCGCGGTCGTGTACCACCGCCACCCGACCGCCCATCCAGAGAGGCCTCCTCTTCGCTCCTCGCTACGCCTCGTAGTCTACCGCGATGAGGTTCGTCGTGAGCCGCCCGAGCTTCTCCAGTACCGCCAGGTGCTCCGGGTGCTCCCGGTAGCGCGCGAGATCCTCCACGCTCTCGAACCGCGCGAAGAGCCCGTGGGTGAAGCCCCCACCCCGATCGCTGAAGTTCTCCCCGGCCGTGAGGTCCACCACCCCAGGTACCTTCTCCCTGAGCGCCCGCAGTGAGGCGACGAGGTCCGCCAGCTCCTCCCCGGAGGCCTCTTCCTTCGCCGTGAACAAAACCAGATGCTCGATCACGCCTTCCTCCCTCTTCCGTTCACCCCGCGAAGCATACCTTACCCAAAGATCCTCCACAGCCATCCTCGCTTGTTACACGAATTGCCGCGGTGTTAAGGAAATTTAAAATGCTCCCGCTCCCCGAATTCCCGGTTTGCCGCATCAGTGGGCGGGTTTTGTGTTTCGAAGTCGTTGCGAAATAGTTGCGGAGAGTTTGCGTAAAGATTTCAAAACGGTTACCCTCCTGCCTCGGCTATAGAGGAGAGGGGCTCTCCGTGGAGTGAGGGTTCCCCTGGCTGTTGCAGGCTAGAGAGGGAGGATACGTTCTTTTGGCTGTGAGTGTAAGGCTCAGGCTCGGAATCGTGCTTGCGGCTCTGGCGCTGGCGCTGACGGCTGCGGTGATGGCGTCGCGTTCGGCGGAGGCGCAGACTGTCTCTGGGGAGGCCATCGTCTCCGAGGCGCAGAGCTATCTTGGCGTTCCTTACGTTTGGGGTGGTGAGTCGCGGGCCGGGGTGGACTGCTCCGGGCTGGTTGCGGCTGTGTTCTCGGACTTTGGGATCTACCTGCCGCACAGCTCCTACATGCAGTATTCCTATGGGGTTCCGGTTTCGGTTCCCGGGCCGGGTGATCTCGTCTTCAGCGACTACGGGTACGGGTTCGCCTCGCACGTCGGGATCGCGGTCGGGAACGGGCAGATGATCGACGCGCCCTATCCGGGGACGGTGGTGCGTTACGACCCGATAATCCCGGCCTACGTCGACGGGTACAAGAGCATAGTCTAGGCGGGGCCTTTCAGGGCAGAAAACCGCTTCTCTTCCGGCCGTCCTCCTCGCGGGCGGCCGGTTTTTTCATGCTTTTTCGGGCCTCTTTGCCCGCGTGCCCGCCAGCGCAGAGAGGATGGTGCTGGCGAGGAACAGCAGGATGGCCGCGACGTTTAAGAGCCCGCCCCAGGCCTGCCAGGGGTGGATGCCGGAGATATCCCCCGTGATGCGCAGCAGCAGGGAGAGGTGCAGCAGGGCGAGGTGAGCGTAGAAGCGCGGCCGGTAGGGGATGGGGATGCCGAGCACGCTGGGGAAGATGATGAGGGCGTGGCCGAAGATCATCGAGAAGACGAAGCCGAGGAAGAGGCTGTGGAGCAGGGCGTCGAAGTAGGGGCCGTCCATGACGCCACCGTAGACGAGCCTGAGGGTGCCCGCCACCGCCATCCAGAAGTACCCGGAGAGCAAACACAGCGAGATGAAGCGGGTGGCTCCGGCGACCCGCACGGTGCGCCGGGCGACGTCGTGGCGGGCGAGCCAGAGGGCGAGCAGCAGCAGCCCGAGGCCGAAGAGACGCCTCCCGCTATCGAGGTTTGCGACCGAGACGGCCTGCCCGGCGAAGGTTATCCCGGCGGCGAGCAGGAAAGCGGCCACCACCGCCCGTCCGGGGGAGGAGAGGCGGCTCAACTCCAGGCGTTCCCCGACGATCGTCAGCACGAGAAAGCCGGTCCACCAGGCGGTGAGCGGCCCGGGGTCGAACCGGTCGGAGAGGAGCAGGAGGTTGCCTATGAGCCAGCTCGCGGCCCCGGCGGCCTCGGTGAGCCCGAAGAGCGACGGCTCCCGGGAGAGGAAGACCGCGAAGATGGCCACGAGGAAGACGCTGCCGATGAGGATGAGGATCGCGGCGGGGGCCACGAGAGCCTTCCCGAGGAGCAGGAGCAGCGCGCCCGCCCCGGAGGCGAGAGGGGCCCCGTAGCCCCACCGGCGCTTGAGCGCGGCGGCGCGTTCGAGTCCGATCAGGGTGCCCAAAAACCCCCCGATCATGAGCAACCCGTGCGAGAGGCCGTAGGAGGGTATCTGCCAGCCCATCCGCGAGAGCCCGGCCCACATCCCGGCGAGCAGCGCGAGTATCGCGAGTACCATGAACGGCGCCCGCCGCTTCCGGGAGCTGGAGGAGATCCGGCCGATCATGGCTGGCGCCAGACGCCTCGCTCGAGCCTGGCCACGACCCCGGCATGGTCCTCGCCGGTCGGCGGGGGTGCGACGACGTGGAGCGCGAGCAGCCTGGTCTCGGCCTTCAGCCCCCGCTCCTCCCCGGCCGCGGCGAAGGCCACCGCCCCTGGCCCGACCTTCTCCTCTTTCTCGCCGGCGACCAGCGTGCCCTCGCCCTCGAGGACCACGAACGTGACCGCCACCCCGGGACGGTGTACCGGGATGTACTGCCCGGGCTCGCAGCAGACCAGCAGCGCCTTCGTGTTCTCGTCCTGCCCGAGCATCACCGCGTTGAAGCGGTCTTCCTGGAAGGCCGCCTTATCCCTGTAGGAACGGATTATCTGACCCAAGGTCCCCCTCTAGACCGTCTTCGCTATCTTTATCCGCCACAGCTCGGGACCCCGCTCGAGATACTCCCAGCTGAAACGCCCCTCCCGCTGCACAGAAAACTGCCGATGAAGCGGCTTCGGGTCATGGTCGTTGACCAGCTCGAAAGACTCCCCCGCAGCAAGCCCGTCGAACGTCCGAAAGATCAGGGGATGCCTCTCCCCCGGGGCTATCCGCCTCACGTCTATCGTCCTCTTCTCGTCCATCTTCCTCTTTTATATCTACTGTAATCGTCATAGATTGTTGCACGGGGAGGGTGAGGGGGCAAGGGGTGGGGTGATTGGGATCACCCATCTGTGGTGTTGTTTCTCACCTCGTCAGAAAGCGGGTGGGATGAAGGTGTGATGGTGGCATGGCTGCATTAACATTCGCGATATAAGGAGGTTTCCCGGCGAGAGAAAGGAGTGCAACTTTGGCCACCGCGTACATACACACCTGCTACAGGATCCTCGACCCCGAGCGGAGCACGGACTTCTACGTGAACAAGCTCGGGATGAAGAAGGTTGGGGAGATGCACTTCTCCGATGCTACCAACTACTTCTTCGCGATGGAGGAGGATCCCTCCTCTCCGATGCTCGAGCTCACCCACAACCACGGGCGCACCGAGCCCTACGAGATCGGGGAAGGCTACGGCCACGTCGCCTTCGTCGTGGACGATCTCGAGGGGACCGTGGCGCGGCTCAAAGAGCAGGGGGTCGAGGTGGACGTCGAGCCCAAGACGATGACCGTCGACGGCCACGACTACAGGATAGCCTTCGTCCTGGACCCGGACGGCTACCGCGTCGAGCTGGTGCAGAGGGGCACCATGAAGGTCGGGGATATGATTCAATAGCAGCAAATAGGAGAGGAGGTGCCGGGATGGCGCAGCGGGGTGTGGTGGAGGTCGTGCCGGAGGACTACAGCTACGTCTTCAGCCCCTACCGGGAGCCGGTGGCGCGTGTGAGGGCGGGCGAGCGGGTGGTGATCCACACCGAGGATGCCTTCGAGAGCAGGATCAAAACCAAAGAAGACCTGCCGGGCAAGGCCCTTGCCACGGCGAAGTTCCTGAACCCCCAGACCGGGCCGGTCTACGTGGAGGGGGCCGAGCCGGGGGACACGCTCGCGGTGCGCCTGGAAGAGATAGAGCCCGCCCGAGACTACGCGGTGAGCTGCTACATACCGTACTTCGGCGGGCTCACCTCGACCAACCTGACGCGCACCCTGCAGGACCCGCTACCGGAGAGGGTCTACGTGTGGAGGCTCATCGAGGAGGGAGGTGGGCGCTACCTGGAGAACGAGGAGGTCGGGGTCAGGCTCCCGTGGGAGCCGTTCGTCGGGACGATCGCGGTGGCCCCGGAACTCGAGGCGATCTCTGCGCTCACGCCTGGGCCGTTCGGGGGGAACATGGACGTGCCGGACGTGAGGCCGGGCAACACCGTCTATCTGCCGGTCTTCAACGAGGGCGCGCTCTTCTACACCGGAGACTGCCACGCCCGGCAGGGGCAGGGCGAGCTGTGCGGGGTCGCGCTCGAGGTCACCAGCCGCGTCACGCTCTCCTTCGAAGTCATAAAGGGCGGCGGGATAGAGTGGCCTCGCATCGAGTCCGAGGAGAGGATCATGACCGTCGGGAGCGCCCGGCCGATGGAGGATGCGGCCCGGATCGCCTACGCCGAGCTCGTCGGCTGGCTCGAGAGCGACTACGGCTTCTCCCGCCCCGACGCCTACCAGCTTCTCACGCAGGCCGGCGGCCTCTACGTCGGGAACATGGTGGACACCACCTACTCGCTGGTCGCCTCGGTCGAGAAACGCTACCTCGGGCGTTCCTGAGCCCGCAAAAACGTTTGACCCCGTCAAGCAAGGTGGTATCTTTGACGGGGTGTCCGACAGTCGAGGCATCGCGAGAGCGTGAGGCCGTCCTCCGGGAGTGGTTCGCCGCCGAACCGCAACCTGATGCTCGCGGCCATAGCCTCCGCGACGCTCTTGAACCCGCTCAATTCCTCTATGATCTCGGTCGCCCTCTCGCGCATAAACCACGACTTCGGGATCACCTTCGCCCAGGGCTCCTGGATCGTCTCGGCCTTCTACCTGGCTAGCGCTATCGCCCAGCCGCTCATGGGCCGGCTCTCGGATACTTACGGGCGCAAGAGGGTGTTCCTGTCGGGGCTCGTGATCTCGGCTGCGGCGAGCATGCTCGCACCCCTCTCGCCCACTTTCGGGTGGCTCGTGGGCTTCAGGGTGCTGCAGGCCGCCGGAACCTCGGCGCTCTTCCCGTCCGGGGCTGCGATGATCAGAGGCCACATCACCGAGCGCCAGGCAGCCGCGCTCGGCGTACTCGCCGTCTGCTCCTCGACCTCGGCTGCCTTCGGACCTACCATCGGGGGGTATCTGGTCCACTACGGCGACTGGCCTCTGGTCTTCTTGGTCAACTTCCCATTCATACTCTTCTCGCTCACCCTCGGCTGGCGGATCCTGCCCCAGGACCCCGGTAGGCCGGAAGGGGTACGCCGCAACCTGAAAAGAGAGCTCTCCGGACTCGACCCGGCGGGCATACTCCTCTTCGCGGTGTGCGTGGTCGGGGCACTCGTGTTCCTGCTCTCGCTCCGGGGGGAGGCGGATCTTTTCGCCGGCGGCGTCGCGCTCGCCGCCGCGATCCTCTTCTACCTCCGCGAGCGCTCCGCTCGAAACCCTTTCCTGGACCTGCGCGGTTCCCTCGCGCACCGGGAGGTGATCTCGGTCTACCTCCAGTTCGTGCTGGTCAACGTCGTCTACTACTCCTCCTTCATCGGCATGCCGACCTACCTGCAGGACGCCCGGCACATCCCCGCCGATACCACCGGTACCATGATGCTCGCCCTCGCCGGAAGCGGCGTCGTCCTCACACCCCTGGCAGCCCGCCTCATAGACCGTACCGGTCCCAAGCCCGGCATAGTCTTCGCCGCCCTCTGCATGCTCGCCGGGAGCATACTGCTCTTCACCGTGCCGGCCCGCGGTGGAATCCCGCACCTCATCCTCGCGCTCGTCGTCCTCGGCAGCGCAGGCGGGTTCAACAACCTCGGACTGCAGACCGCCCTCTACGGCTTCGTACCCCAGGAAGAAGTCGGCAGTGCCTCCGGCCTCTTCCAGACCTCGCGCTACCTCGGCACCATCCTCTCTACCAGCCTGCTCGGCGTCGAGTTCGCCTCCGGCGTGGATACCCCCCACCTGCACACGGTCGCCCTCGGAATGGCCGCCGTCGCCGCCCTCGCCCTGCTGCTCGCGCTCCTCATGCGTAACCCCGGACCTCCGGAAAAACAGCAGACCTGACGTTTTGTTATTTAGAAAACTAGAGTATACTGCTGTACAGTAGTAATCATGACTACATAGGAGGTTCGAAGATGGGCATTATATCCTGGATCATCATAGGACTCATCGCGGGTGCGCTTGCGAAGCTGATCCTACCGGGGGACGACCCGGGTGGGATCATCGTGACCATCATCATCGGGATGGTCGGGGCGATCATCGGCGGGTTCGTCGTCGGGGCCTTCGGTGGTCCGGGGGTGACGGGGGTGAACGTGAGCTCGATCATCGTTGCGATAATCGGCGCGATCATCCTGCTTTTGCTCTACCGGCTGTTCGTCGGGCGTACCGCGCGCGGGGGCAGGAGGCGTACGTGAGGTGAGGGGGCGCTCTGGCGCCCCTCCTTCATCCCCGCCGGGTTTCCCTGACGAAGGGGACCAGGACCCTGTAGTGCTCGACGAGCTCCTCGAGACGCATCCGGTTCAGCCCCGATGGGGAGGGAACGACGATGTCCACGATCCCGGGTACGGCCGAATCTCCCTGCACGCCCCAACTCGACCGCGATGAGCCCCGGAACCAGCGGTAGACCCCCATGCCCGTGTAGGCGACGGCGCGGGGCCGGAAGAGTTCGAGGTCCTTCCGCAGCCGACGGGCTCCGGCGAGGATCTCCTGTCTTTTCAACTCGTCGGCGCGGCGCGTCGGGCGGGGGCAGAGGTTGGTGAACCCGATGCCGAGCCCGAGCAGCTCTTCATCCTCCTCCGGGCGGTAGAGCCTCTCCGTGATCCCGGCCGCGTGCAGCACGCGCCAGAAGCGGTTGGCAGGGTGTGCGTAGTGGTGGCCGCTCTTCCCCGACCTCAGAGACGGGTTGTAGCCGCAGAAAACGAGCTTCAGGCCGACTCTCAGCAGGTCCTCCGCCACGGTCCGGGAGTGTAGCACGGGTTATCATCTGGCGGGCCATGGATTACCGGGAGCTCACCGGGAATTTGAGGAGCCTGGGGCTGCTTCTGGCCCTGTTGCCGGAAGCCCCCGGAGAGTTTCGTGACCGGGCCGCGGGGTACGCGGAGATGCTGCTGGAGCGGATCCTCATAGGGCGGGTCTCCTACGATACCGTCGGATGGGTGAGACTTCTACAGGAACTCGAGGAACGCTTCGGCGATGTCGAGCGGGTCCTCTCCGAGCCGGCGCTGCGCGAGGTCGAGGAGAAGACCCGGCGTCTGCTCGCCGACATACGTGGTGAAGACCCGTTCATGCGGCGCTGGGCGGCGGACTCCCTGCTCGCCCGCCTGTGTTACCTCCTCTGCCGCCTGCTGCGGCCCCGGGTCGTGCTCGAGACCGGGGTCGCCTACGGGGTGAGCTCGGCGTTCATATTGAGGGCGCTGGAGCAGAACGGAGGCGGCGTCCTGCACAGCGTCGACCTGCCCCCGCTGAGATCAGGCTACGAGAAATCCTGGGGGGTGGCGGTGGACGAGGGGATGAGGAGGCGGTGGTGCCTGCATCGAGGGTCGAGCAGAAAGGTGCTCCCCGGGCTTCTCGAACGACTCGGGCGGGTGGACCTCTTCGTGCACGACAGCCTTCACACCCGGAGCAACATGCTGCGCGAGTTCGGGTTCGTCTGGCCCCACCTGACCGAGGGAGGGGTGCTCGTCGCGGACGACGTCGAGCGCAACGGCGCCTTCGGCGAGCTGCGCCGGTGGGGGCCCGATCTGTGGCGCGTGGTGGAAGACCGGGAGCGCGGCCCGCTTTGGGGCCGCGCAGCCCCGGTAGTGTTCGGGATCGCCGTGAAGTGAGGTTCAGTAACCCGGGCGGCCCATCCGGGAGTAGGTGAAGCGTTTGCTCGCCTCCACGCCCGGCTGGTCGAAGGCGTTCACGCCGTAGAGGGAGCCCGCGATCGCGGTCTGCACCTCCAGCGCGACGAAGAGGTAGCCGAGGTTCTCCTCGCTGATGCGGTCCAGCCGGATCGTGGCGTTCGGGCGACCCGCCTCGGTGAGCGCCCGGCGGGTCGCGTCGCACTCGACGTTCAAAAGCTCGGCCATCGTGTGCCCGCCGAGGTACCCCACGCCTTCGAGATCCTCGTAGGCCGGCGGGATCTCCAGGTCGCGCGGGTGCTCCTCGACCTGCACGATCTCGATCACCTTGTCCTGCGGACCCTGCATGTAGAGTTGCAGCTGGGAGTGCTGGTCGGTGGTCCCGACCGCCCCGTGTGGGGTGGAGCCTTTCCCGTCCTTGCCGAGCGACTCGGCCCAGAGCTGGACGAACCACGCCGCGACCCGCTCCAGCGCGTCGGCGTAGGTCATCATCACCCGGATGTTCCGCCCGCGCGCGGTGTCCATCAGGTAATGCATCGCCGCCCCGACGACCGCCGGATGCTCCGCCCCCCGCTCCCTGACCTCGCGCACGCACTCCGCGGCTCCGCGCAGGAGGGCGTCTATGTCCAATCCCGTGACCGCCGCGGGCAGAAGCCCCACCGGTGAGAGCACCGAGAACCTCCCGCCCACGTCCTTCGGGATGGGGAGCGTGCGCAGATCCTCCCGGTCGGCGATCCGCTTCAGGAAGCCCTCTTCGGGGTCGGTGGTCGCGATCGTGCGGTGCTGGTAGCCGAAGTCCCCCAGAGTGCTCGCCAGCATCCCGCGCACCACGAGGAAGCCTGCCATCGTCTCCGCCGTCGAGCCCGACTTCGTCACCACGTTCACCCACGTCCCCTCCGGCTCCGCCACGTCCAGGATGGCGGCGAGCGTCGCGGGGTCGGTGTTCTCGGCGAAGTGGATGCGCGGCCCCCTGCGCTCGGGCATCTGGTTGTAGTAGGGGTGGTTGAGCGCCCGGTGCAGCGCTATCGGGCCGAGGGCGGAGCCCCCGATGCCGATGTGGATGAAGTCCGTCGGGCTCGAGCTTCGTATCTCGCCGGCCGTCCTCAGGCAGGCGTCGGCGTACTCGCGCGTCTCCGGGAGCTTCATGAACCCGGGTTCGTCCTCGAGGAGCTTCCCGGCAGCCTCCTGCAGCCGGGGTGTGATCTCCGAGAGCTCCTTCTCCGTGATGCCACCTTCCACCTCGATGAGGTTCGTGTAGTCGAAGCTGACCTCGGCCAATTCGGTCCTCCTGAACTTCGTAGCCTGCAGAAGAGTTTACCGGGATATAATCGCGCCCGCGGACGAAACCACGATGACGGGCGAGGGGGAAAGAACATGCCGGACGAAACGAAGCGCAGGAGAGCCCGGGAGGTTCTCTCCCGGCTCGAAGAGCTCTACCCCGGCGCCACGACCGAGCTCTCCTGGTCGAACCCTCTGGAGCTGCTGGTCGCCACCATCCTCTCCGCCCGCACCACCGACAAGACCGTGAACAAGATCACACCCCGCCTCTTCCAGAGGTACCGCACCGCCCGCGACTACGCCGAGGCCGACCCGAACGAGCTGGAGGAGATGTTGCGCCCGAGCGGCTTCTACCGCAGCAAGGCCCGGGCCATACAGGGGATGGCCCGCACCCTCGTCGAGGAGCACGGCGGCGAGGTGCCGCGCACGATGGAGGAGCTCACCGCGCTCCCGGGCGTCGGCCGCAAGACCGCCAACGTCGTCCTCGGCACCGCCTTCGGCAACGGCGAGGGCGTGGTCGTCGACACCCACGTCCGCCGCCTCTCCGGCCGCCTCGGCCTCAGCCGCGAGAAGGACCCGGAAAAGATCGAACGCGACCTCATCGAGCTGGTCCCGGAAGAGAAGCGGCCGCTCTTCTCCCACCTGCTCATCCTGCACGGCAGGAGGGTCTGCAAACCCCGCCGCCCCGACTGCCCGAACTGCGTGCTCAACGACATATGCCCCTCTGCCTTCAAGGCCTGAGGGAGCCGGTGTAAAATCCCGGTGGGTACGGGAGCATGGCAGAGCGGACGAATGCGCTGGTCTTGAAAACCAGAGGCGGCTGTGCCGCCCGTAGGTTCGAATCCTACTGCTCCCGCTTACACGGCTCCTCGGGTGAGGGCGAGAGGCCCTACCACGAGGATTCTTTAAAAAAATTTAAGCAAATGGACCCTTTGCGGTTTTTGCTTTGCTAAACTGTGGGTATATCCTCTTCTGCAACGGAGGATGAAGGTACCATGGAGAAGGACGGAAGGAGGTAGAGTGAAGAGGTTGGTGTATCTGGCCGCGGCCGCTCTGGTGGCGGTGCTGCTCCTCGCACCGGCTGCCTTCGCGCAGACTACGAGCAGCAGCCCTGCCAGCAGCTCCTCTGCGAGCAGCAGCGCGATGGGTGGCGGCTCGACCATGAGCAGCGGCACCATGAGCAGCGCTGCGAGCAGCAGCGCCATGAGCAGCGTCAGCGGCACCGGCCAGAAGGGTGGCAAGCTGGCCGAGAGCGGTGGTCCGGCGATCATCCTTCCGGCTGCTGCCCTGCTGCTTGGTTCCGGTATCCTGACCTTCGCGGTGCTGCGCCGCCGTCAGTAGCCGGCCGTAACCTGGCGTAAAAGCCGGAGTGAGGAGGATGGCCCCGGGTGCCCGGGGCCATCCTCCTCTTTGCTCTTCACCGCTTCTTTTCGTGTTTTGGGGATGGTCCCTGGCGGGTGTCTACGCCGTGTGCTGCGAAGAACGGGGTGAGATCCTCGCCCGCGCTCTGCGAGAGGGTCCTCACGAGATCTTCGGAGGTCGCAGTTCGGTAGCGGTAGCGGCGGGCGTAGGTCTTCAGGCCGCGCAGCAGGGTCTTCTCGCCTATCTTGCGCGAGAGGGCGCGGTAGGTCTGGGCGCCGTAGCGGTAGGTCACCCTCTGGTAGGTGGCGTCGTCGGGGAAGGCGTTGACCGGGGAGCCCAGCGGTATCGAGGGGTGGAGCTGACCGGGGAAACGGGTGGCTGCGTCGCCGGAGAAGAGCCATTCGGAGTAGGTGGCGAGGGACTCGTCCAGCCAGGGTTCTCTGAACTGGTTGCTCCCGACCTGGGCGTACCACCACTGGTGGGCTACCTCGTGAGGTATGACCGAGTCGAAGAGATAGTTCGGGGTGGTCTCCAGGTTGACGAAGGTGATGGTAGAGAATTCCGTGCCGGCGATGAGCGGGGCGTCCACTATGGTGAGCCGGCGGTAAGGGTAGGGGGTGAAGGTGCGGGAGAAGAAACCCAGGCTGCGCTCGGCGAGGTCGAGCGCCAGGTCCGCCCGGGCGGCGTAGCCCGGGCGGTAGTAGACGCGCACCGTGGTATTGCCGACGCGGCCCGTCTTGCTGTAGAGGTCTTTGCCTATGGCCAGGGCGAAGTCCCGGACGTCGTGCGCCTCGTAGGTCATGGTCTTGCTCGCCTTTTCGTTCCTCTTGCCGGTGGTGGTCCCCGCGGCCGCCACGGTGAGGTCTTTCGGGAGCGTCAGGCTCACCCTGTAGTCCGCGGCCTCGGCGAAGTAGGGCTCTCCGAAGCGGGTCGGGGGAGGGAGGATCCAGCCGCCCCTGCCGCGGTCGTAGACCGCGAGCACCGGGTACCAGACGCCGAGCTGGCTCGTGCCCGAGTGGTACCCGAAGGGTGCCGCAATCTCGGGGATGCGGGTGCGGAAGCGCAGGGAGACGTCGGCCATCCTGCCTGCGGGCAAGGGGGAGGGGAGATTGACCTCGAGGCGTGTTCCCCTGACCGAGAAGCGGCTTTCTACCCCGTCTACCTCCACGCGGGAGATCTTCGTCCCGCCTCCGCGGCCGGTGTAGGTCTTCTCGTTGGTCCAGAGCCTGAAGTAGAGGTGTCTGAGGGGCTCTCCCTCGGCGTTGACGTAACGGACCCTCTGCCGACCGGAGATCGTGGGTGGGTTCGTGGTGTAGCGGGCCTCGATGTGGTAGCTGGCCGGATGAGATCTCGCGGAGGTGAGCTTCGAGTGAGGTACTTTGCGGTAGGTGACTTTCCGGGCCTCTCGGGGTTGTTCCGAGGGCGCGAGGAGACTCCAGCCTGTGGCACAGAGGGCGAGGAGCAATACCAGGGCCCCCAGGCGCCTTCGGCGGTAGACCGCCCGCGGCCGTCGGCTTCTGGGGGCGTGGGGTCTCCTGCCGGGGCGTGCGTTTTTGGAGCCTCGGGGCCTCTCGCGCATGTAGCCTCCTCCCCTCCTTCGGTCAGGCGCGTATGGTAAGGGATGTCGGTGCGGAATGAAAACGGAGGGTGGATGCTTGGATCCCGTCGTGAAGACCCTGATGCAGGCGCTGGGGATCGAGATGGAGGAGGTCTCCGCGGAGAAGGTGGTGGCGACGATGCCGGTGCACGGCCCGACCCGGCAGACCTTCGGGCTTTTGCACGGCGGGGCCTCGGCGGCGCTGGTGGAGACCGTCGCGAGCCTCGGAACCTACGACATGGTAGATAAAGAGCGGCAGAGCGTGGTCGGGACGGAGGTCACGGCGAGCCACCTCCGGCCGAAGGGCCGGGGTACGGTGAGGGCGGTGGGGCGGCCCATCCACCGCGGCGATCGGGAGGTGCTCTGGGACGTGAAGATCACCGACGAGCGCGGACGGCTCGTCTGCAGCGGTCGCTGCACCGTCGCCGTGGTCCCGCGCTACGGGATCGAGTAGATCCAGTCGCGGGTCCCGTAGAGCTCGCGGGTGAGGCGTTCGGCTTCGGCCAGCTCTTCCGGGGTGAGGGTGTCCTCTGTGAGACCGTCTGCGGTGTTGCGCCCGGCGAAGGTCTCTATCATGTGTTCGATGATCTGTTCGCGGGGGAGGCTGGTCTGGCGCCGCAGGGGACCGACCCGCTTCTCGGCGCTCTGGATGGCCTTGTCCGAGAGCTTCTCCTGCCCGATGCGCAGTATCCGGAGCATCCTGGCGGTGTCGATCTCGTAGGAGAGGGTGTCGTGGTGCAAAACGGCGCCGTGGGCCCGTCCCTGGGCCGCCCCCCCGATCTTGCCGTTCTTCGAGGAGATGTCGTTTATCGGCTCGTAGTAGGCCTCGATTCCGAGCGAGCGGAACGCCTCCACGACCCACTCGTCGAGGAAAGCGTAGGAGTCCACCGTCGACATCCCGGCGACCAGCTCCAGGGGAGCGTAGATCGAGAAGGTGATTATGTTCTCGGGCTCGACGAACATCGCGCCGCCGCCGGTGGTGCGGCGGATGATCTCAACGCCCTCCCTGCGCGCTTCCTCCTCGTTTACCTCGTTGCTCACGGACTGGAAGCGGCCGATCACGACCTCGTCCTTGTGGCGCCCCCAGAAGCGCAGCGTCGGCGGGCGCTCTCCGGAGCCGACCCTGCGGGTCAGAACCTCGTCTATGGCGACGTTCACCGGCGGGTCGACCGGCTCCCCGCGGATCAGACGCCACCGGTAGCGCTTCCAGCGATCCTCCAGGCTCATGACGAGAGCGCCCTCCTCACAGCCCGCGCGACGGCCTCGGGCGAGAAGCCGACCATCTCGGCCTCCGGCGGGAGCGCCTCCCTGATGCGCGCGGCCAGTTCCTCCTCCGCGAGCGTGGCCGGCGCCCCCTCCAGCGCCCCCGTGATCGCCGAGAGCGCCTCCGGAGGGTCGAGGAAGAAGTCGCCGCTTACGCGCACGCCCCTCAGCACCCCACCCTCGACCTCGAGGTCGGCGACGACGAGCTTGCCGCCGCGGCTCTTGTACTCTCCGTGCATCCTGAAAGAGAGTTTACCCCGGATCTCCGGGAGGTCTTGCACTCGCCGGATCTCCCGCTAATAACGAGGCTGGGACGAACGAGACGTAGTAACGAGCAGGAAAGGAGGTGGTGTTCCATGGCTCTTGCTCCGATCCGTGGGTTCTGGGACATTCAGAGTGAGTTCGACCGCATGTTCGACGAGATGGTAGGCAGCCTGTTCGGCAGGCGCCGGGGTGGCCAGGAGAGGCTCTGGGCGCCGCCGATGGAGGTGTACGCCCACGGCGGGGACCTGGTGATCCACGTCGACCTGCCGGGCGTGACGCTGGATGACGTGGACATCACCCTCGAGGGGACGACGCTCACGATAAGCGGCCAGCGTAAGGGCACCGAGGAGGAGGTCAACCACTACCTGCAGGAGCTGCCCTACGGTGCGTTCCGCAGGAGCATGACCGTCCCCGAGGGGGTCGATGCGGATAGCGTCAAGGCCCGGCTCGAGAACGGCGTGCTCGAGGTCGTCCTGCCCGGCGCGGTCTCCGAGGTGGCCCCGAAGAAGATAGCCATCGAGGCCGGCGAGAGCAGGAAGACCCTGGAGGGCAGCGCCTCCTGAGCCACCCTGCACCCCGGCACGTCCGGGTAGCTTGAGCGAGAGGCCCGTGTCCCGGCGCGGACACGGGCCTCTCTTGCGTTTGGGAGAGGTGTTCGAAAGGTATATATATGACAGAAAGAGTCCAACTCTTATCGAGGGAGTCTGGACATGAGTCTGGATCTTGGAGGTGTGCGAGATGGTATCTCATGGCAGGGTGGCCGTTCCGGTCAGGGTTCACGACGATGAGAGGACTCTACTCGAGAGGGCTGCCCGGGGTGAGCGGGAGGCCCGGCGGCGTCTGATCGAATCTCACCTCGGGCTGGTGGCCGCCATCGCCCGGCGCTACGCGCGCAGGTGGGGTGTACCATTCGAAGATCTCCTGCAGGAGGGGGCGCTCGCTCTGGTGCAGGCCGTCGACCACTACGACCCGTCCAGGGGAATGAAGCTCTCGACCTACGCGAACTGGTGGGTGAGCCGGGCCGTGAGGCGGGCCGCCATGGCGTACGTGAGGCCGGTGCGAGTACCTGAGGAGGTGTGGGAACGTGCCGGGAGGGTCTCGCGCGCCGAGGAGGAGGTACGCTCGCGGCTCGGGCACGAGGCCGGAGAGCGCGCGGTGGCCTCCGCGCTCGGGTGGACCGCCGAGGAGCTCTCGGAGGTGAGGCGGGCGCTCGAGCCCGTCGCCTCGCTCGAGGCCCCGGTAGGCGAGGAAGGCGACGGGGAGCTCGCCGATGTGTTGCCCGGCGAGGCCGAGGACCCGGCGGAGGAGGCCGCCCGCAGCGACGCCCGACGCCGGCTGGCGGAGGCTCTCGCGGCGCTGCCGGAGCGGGAGCGGAGGGTTCTCTCGCTCAGGAACGGATTCG